>JALYMS010000379.1 GCA_030773535.1 Actinomycetota bacterium
GGGGAGGGGCGGGCGGCGGAGGCGGCGCGGGCGGCTTCCAGGGCGGCCCGGGCGATGTCGCTGGGCCGCGCCGGGCGCTCCTCGGTCACGGCACCCTCCCCTCGACGAACCCGACCCCGTCCTTCACCACGACCGCGCGCCCGTCACCGACCTCGACCCGGACCGCCCGCAGCTCCTCCGGCACGTCGTCGACGACGGCCGCAGTGATCAGCGTCTGCTCCGCCGATCGGGCGACCGCCGCCAGGGCTGCCCGGCGCTGGGCGTCCAGGGTCGCGAAGACGTCGTCCAGGATCAGGATGGGGTCCTCGCCCTCGGCCCTCAACAGGGCGAAGGTCGCGAGCTTGAGCGCCAGCGCCAGGGACCAGGACTCCCCGTGGCTGGCGAAGCCCTTCGCGTGCGCGGGGCCGAGGTGCAGGACGAGGTCGTCGCGGTGCGGGCCCACCAGGGTCACGCCCCGGTCCAGCTCGTCGCCACGCCGCTCGGCCACGCGTCCGCGCATCGCGTCGGTCAGCTCGGCAGCCGACGGCGGTCGACCGGAACCGATCGGGCTGCCGTCGCCGGCCGCGTCGACAGTGGACGCGTAGCCGAGCCCGGCGCCCGCCGCGCCCTCCCCCGCCACGCCCGCGTACGACTCGGCCACGTGCGGCGCGAGGTCCGCGATCAGCTCCAGGCGCGCGGCGAGGAGCTGGCCGCCGAGGTCGGTGAGATGCCCGTCCCAGACGTCGAGGGTCTCGATCGCCTTGCCGCGCGCCAGCCGGGCGGTCTTCAGCAGGGCGTTGCGCTGCTTGAGGACCCGGTCGTAGTCGCTGCGGACGCCGGCCAGCCGGGGGGTCCGGGTGACCAGCAGCTCGTCCAGGAAACGACGGCGCTCGGCGGGGTCCCCCCGCACGAGGGCCAGGTCCTCCGGCGCGAACAGGACCGTCCGGACGAGACCGAGCAGCTCCCGCGGCCGCGGGAGGGGCGCGCGGTTGACCCGCACCCGGTTGGCGCGCCCGGGGTTGATCTCGATCTCCAGCAGCAGCTCGCGCTCGTCCCGCCGCAGCGCTGCCCGGACCACCGCCTGCGCCGCACCGTGCCGGACCAGGGGTGCGTCGGCCGGCACCCGGTGGCTGCTCATGGTGGCGAGGTAGCCCACCGCCTCGACGAGGTTGGTCTTGCCCTCGCCGTTGCGCCCGACGAACACCGTGGGGCCCGCCCCGAGCGCCAGGTCGACCCGCTCCCAGCTGCGGAACGACCCCAGCTGCAGATGCCTCAGGTACAAGTCAGCTCACGACCTGAGGGCTGAAAGCGTGCTTCTGGCCCCTCGGGGGGTGCGGGGTCACGCGGGCTTCTCGGCCTCCTGGGCCTGGACGGCCTTCACCGCGTGTCCGCCGAACTGGTTGCGCAGGGCGGCGACGGCCTTCATGGTCGGCGAGTCCTCCTGCCGGGAGCTGAACCGGGCGAACAGCGAGGCGGCGATCGTCGGCATGGGGACGGCGTTCTCGATCGCCTGCTCGACCGTCCACCGGCCTTCCCCCGAGTCCTCCGCGTAGCCGGTGATGCGCTTGAGCTGCGGGTCCTCCTGCAGCGCGCGCACCAGCAGGTCCAGCAGCCAGGAACGGATGACGGTGCCCTGCGTCCAGGAGGCGATGACGCCGGGGACGTCCTCGATGAGGTCGACCGCCGCCAGCAGCTCGTAGCCCTCGCCGTAGGCCTGCATGAGCGCGTACTCGATGCCGTTGTGGACCATCTTGCTGAAGTGCCCGGCGCCCACCGGGCCGGCGTGGACGAAGCCCGCACCCGGCATCTCCTGCCCGGACTCGTCGACCGGCGCGGGCGGCCGCAGCGCGTCGAATATCGGCTGCACCGTGGCGACGTCGTCCTTGGTGCCGCCGACCATCAGCGCGTAGCCGTTCTCCAGCCCCCACACACCGCCGGACACACCGGCGTCGACGTAACCGATGCCCTTCTCGCGACACATGACGTCGTGCAGCTGGTCGTCGGTGTACTTGGAGTTGCCGCCGTCGACGATCACGTCGCCGGTCTGGAGCAGACCGGCCAGCTCCTTGACGGTGGCGCGGGTCGGCTCGCCGGACGGCACCATCACCCAGACGACCCGCGGCGCGTCGAGCGCCTGCACGAGGGCCTCGAGGCTGTCGACGTCGCGCTTGCCCGGCGAGTGGTCGTATCCCACGACCTCGTGCCCGCCGCGGCGCAGGCGCTCGGCCATGTTGCCGCCCATCTTGCCCAGCCCGATCAGTCCCAGTTGCACGACGTCGTCCCCTCTCGGCCGTTCTGGAGTCGGTCCCCATCGTGCTGGGCGCCTCGTCGTCCCGCGAAGCGGGGAGGAAATCGGTCCTCCCGCGAAGCGGGAGACCATCAGCCGGGCAGGCGCACCGGCATGATCAGGTACCGGTAGCTCCCGGGCCGCTGCGTCGGCCGGGCCGGGGCGCCGTCGTCGGTCCGCTGCTCCTCGACCCCGGAGAGCACGGCGGGCTTGAGCGGGCTGGTGAAGTTCATCCGTGCCTGTTCGGTGTGCACCGCGGCCAGCCCGTCGAGCAGGAACGTCGGGTTGAATCCGATGGTCAACGGGTCGCCGTCGAACTCGACGTCGCAGCGTTCCTCCGCCTGCCCCTCGTCGTCGCTGCCGCCGGCCCGGAGCGTCACCTGCCCCGCGGTGAACTCGCAGCGCAGGGGCGTGCCGCGTTCGGCGACCAGGGCCACCCGCTTGGCGGCCTCGGTGAACAGCCCGACCGGCAGGGTGGCGTGCGAGGTCGACTCCGTCGGCATGATCGCCCGGTACTTGACGAACTCGGCGTCCAGCAACCGCGTTGTGGTCTGCCGGTCCTTGCCGGACAGGCCGAGGATCCCCTCACCCGCGTTGCCCGAGGAGAGGGCGAGGACGATCTCCGGCCCGCTGGTGATCGTCTTCGCCGCATCGGCGAGCGTCCGGGCCGGGACCAGCACCGCGGCCGAGAGCCCCGATCTCTCCGGCCGCCAGGCGAACTCGCGGACCGCCAGCCGGTAGCGGTCGGTGGCGGCCAGGGTGATCAGGTCGTCCTCGATCTCCAGCCGGACCCCGGTGAGCATCGGGAGGGTGTCGTCCCGGCCGGCGGCGACGGCGACCTGACTCACCGCCTCGGCGAAGACGTCGCTGTCCACCAGACCGGCCGAGGAAGGCATCGAGGGGAGGGAGGGGTAATCCTCCACCGGAAGGGTCGGCAGGCTGAACCGGGCGTTGCCGCAGACGATGCCCAACCGTGGCCCCTCGGCGGTGAGTTCCACCGGATGCGGGGGCAAGGCCCGGGTGATCTCGGCCAGCAGGCGGCCCGGCACGAGGACGCGGCCGCTCTCGGTGGCCGAGACGTCGACCTCGGCACGGGCCGAGACCTCGTAGTCGAACCCCGAGACCGACAGCGTGTTGCCGTCCACCTCGAGGAGGATTCCCGCCAGCACCGGAACCGACGGCCGCGGCGGCAGGCTGCGCGCCGTCCACGCGACGGCGTCGGAGAGCACCTCACGTGCCACCCGGAACTTCATGTCTCGACCCACCCCAGCTCTGCGTCCCGCCCGGCCGCTTCCCCTGCCTGTCGGCGAGGGCCTTCCGGGCGGATCTCGTCGTCCGTCGGTGCACCCGGTCCCTGCGTTCCCGCCCGTCCGGGCCCGGTGCGGTGCTCATCGTGCCTGCTGCGGCACGTGCTGGGAACGCCGGTCCCTTCCCGCGTCCCTCCGACCGTCCTGGACCTCTCCGACCGCACCTTCCCCACCCAGGGTGTGGTTAAAGGATTCATAGAGATAACTCCCTCATCACCGTCATCACAGGTGTGGAAGCTGGGGACCGGAGCCCTTCGTCCTGCTCAGCGGCCGGACCGCCCTGTTGGCCGACTGTGGGCGGCGAGCGTCCCACCTGTGTCGACACGTGGACATCTCGACGGTTGTGCACCGGAGCCGCTCGTCCTCCACCTGCTGTCCCTGGCCTCTCCCTGTCTCGTCCCCAGGGATGCCGCCGGGAGCGCGGTGGTCCGGCCAGCAGCGGTCATGCCCACGGGCCATGATCCGGGCATCCGGAAGAAGTGCAGGTCACCGAGGGAAAGGGGCGCGCGGACAGCGAGGGGCACCTCGGATGCAGGCGCGGCGGTGGACGGCGGGCGCCGGGAACGGCGGCGGGAAGATCTCCCCAACCTGTGCACATTCCTGGGGACAACTTCTCGACGAGTCGACCGCGCTGGGCTGCCGACCCGGCTTCGCGCCGCTCGGGACGGGAACCGGGACCGGATCAGGACTGCGACCGGCTGTGGAAATCGGCCCTGTCCGCATCGGTCGGCCCACGGGGAGCCACCGGAAGCCGCTACTGGCGGGCGCGGCTCTTGATGCGGGCCGTGAGCTCCGTGACCTGGGTGTAGGTGGCACGACGCTCGCTCATCAGGTTGGTGATCTTCTTGACGGCATGCATGACCGTGGTGTGGTCCTTGCCGCCGAAGGAGGCGCCGATCCGCGGGAGGGACAGCTCGGTCAGCTCGCGGCACAGGTACATGGCGATCTGGCGGGCGTTCACCAGCGTCCGGCTGCGGTTGGCGCCCTGCAGTTCCTCCATCGTCACCGAGAAGTACTCGGCGGTGGCCGCCATGATGATGGCCGCGGTGATCTGGGGGCCTTGCTCGTCGCTGATCAGGTCCTTGAGGACCAGTTCGGCGAGGGGCAGGTCCACCTGCTGCTTGTTGAGGCTGGCGAAGGCGGTCACCCGGATCAGCGCCCCCTCGAGCTCGCGGATGTTGGTCTGCACCTTGCTGGCGATGAACTCGAGCACCGCGTCGGGGACCTGCAGGCGCTCGCCCCAGGCCTTCTTCCGCAGGATCGCGATGCGGGTCTCGAGATCCGGCGCCTGGACGTCGGTGATGAGGCCCCACTCGAACCGGGTGCGGAGCCGGTCCTCCAGCGTCGTGAGCTTCTTCGGCGCCCGGTCGGAAGTGATCACGATCTGCTTGCTGGCGTTGTGCAGCGTGTTGAACGTGTGGAAGAACTCCTCCTGCGTCCGCTCGGCCCGTTCGAGGAACTGGATGTCGTCGATCAGCAGGAAGTCGATGTCCCGGAACCGACGGCGGAACTCCTCCGCCCGCCCGGAGTGCACCAGGTTGATGAACTCGTTGGTGAACTCCTCGGTGCTCACGTACCGGACGCGGACGTTGGGGAACATCCGCGCGGCGTAGTGGCCGATCGCGTGCAGCAGGTGGGTCTTGCCCAGACCGGACTCGCCGTAGATGAACAGCGGGTTGTAGGCCCGGGCCGGGGCCTCGGCGACGGCGACGGCCGCGGCATGGGCGAACCGGTTGCTGTTGCCGATGACGAAACTGTCGAACACGTACTTGGGGTTGAGGCCCGGGTCCAGGCCGGACGGACGGCGGTCGGCGAAGCCGGCTCCGGAGTCGCGCCCGAAGCCGGTCCGCCCCTCGGTCCGGCGTCCGCGGCCGTTGCCGGATCGGCCGCCGTGTTCGCCGGGCGCATCCAGGTCGAAGGGCAGGACGTCGGCGGCATCGTCGCCGGAACCGCCCCAGTCTCGGGAGCCGGGGAAGACCGCGGTCGGCTCGGCGGAGCTCGTTCTGCGGGTCTGGGTGCTCCAGTCCTCGGGGGCACCGCGATCCACCGGCCGGGGGGCGGCGGACCCGTCCAGCGACCGCAGTTCGCGGGGGGCGGGATCGGGTCGGCCGGGGCCCCCGTCCGCGGGTCTCCGGTCCCACGGCGGCGTGCCGACCGCATCCGTGCGGACGCCGAAGGCGCTGCGCCCGTCGTCGGCGCGGTCGCGGGAGGCCCGGTCCTCCTCGGCACGCCGGGCTTCCAGCGCTGCCTCCGCGTCCGACCAGGGACGGCGGGTGGGTTCCTCGTCGCGGGGATCGGCGGGCGGGCCGGCGGGCGCGTCCTCCAGCTGGACCGCGACCCGGATGTCCCGGCCGAAGCGCTCCGACAGCGCCTCGGCCAGCACCCGGCGCATCCGTGACTCGAGCACCGTCTGGGTGAACTCGTTCGGCGCGGCCAGCACGGCCGTGTCCTCGACCAGCCCGAGCGGGCGGGTCAGGTTCAGCATGGCGTTCTGCTGCGGGGACAGACTCGTGGCCAGCCGTTCGCGGATCTGCTCCCAGACCGTTGCCAGGTCCAGCGTGGCGTCCGCCATGCGGCCCGTCCTCCCCCTCTGCAGTCGATCCCGGCTGCCCGGTGCGTCGGGAACCGCTTCCCGGCGCGACCGCGCACCGTGGCCGTGCCCCCGATGTGCGGTGCCCCGTTGTGGATGCCTGCACACTGCTTCCACACCGGTGTCCACAGGCTGTGCACGGTCGGCGACCAGTTCCGCCACACCGACGCCCGCTCTGGACCGGGACCGGCATTCCTGCTGGTCAGGCCCTGTTCGGGCGGAGCGTGGCGCATACGGCGGCCGGTCGACCACCGGGATCGGCCCACCCGTCGTGACCCTGTCGTCCGACGCGGGGCGACGGCGACGCTAACAGCCTCGTCCACAGCCGGGCAACGCTTGGGACGGCCGTTCGGGCGCGTCGGCCGGATCGCCGGTCCGCTCCACCACGGCGCGTCGGCACAGCCGGCCGGGCGACCGGAGAGACCATGGGCGGTCGGCATCCGGCCGGACGCCGACCGGGGCTCTACCTCGGTTATGCTGGCGGGAGTCTGTGGATGGTTCCGCCGTGTGCCGCTCCGCAGAACCAGTTTCCGGGGGCACCGGGGTTGCGGTTTCCGCCGTCGCACCGCCCCCTGCGTCTCCGTCCACCGACGGGTACGCACCGTCGATGTCTTGTAGTGGGAGTACCTCGTGAGCAAGCGCACGTTCCAGCCGAACACCCGCCGCCGGGCCAAGACCCACGGCTTCCGGCTGCGCATGCGGACCCGCGCAGGCCGGGCGATCCTCGCCGGTCGTCGGCGCAAGGGTCGCGAGAACCTCTCCGCCTGACGTGTTGCCCGCGCAGGCCCGCCTGCGCCGGCGTCCGGAGTTCACCGCGGTCGTCCGGTCGGGCCGACGCGCCGGGCGGCCGACCATGGTGCTCCACTACCTCCCCGAACGCCCCTCGCAGGACGGTGGCCCGGTGCCCGGACACGTCGCGCCGGGCGGTCCCCGGGCGGGTTTCGTCGTCGGCAAGGCAGTCGGCAACTCGGTGGTCCGCCACCGGGTCACCCGCCGGTTGCGGGCCGCGGTGCGAGCAGAGCTCCCCCGTCTCCCGTCGACGGCCGATCTCGTCGTCCGGGCGCGGCCCGAGGCAGGGACGGCGGATTTCGCGGTCCTCCGGCGCGATCTCGCCGCCGGGATGAATCGCCTCCTGGGCGACGGGCCCTCGTCGTCGTGAAGCGCCGTCGCGCCGGGAGCCGCCGCTCCCCTGCCCGGCGGGCGCTGCTCGCCGGCATCGGCTTCTACTCACGGGCCATCAGCCCGGCCCTGCCCGCACGCTGCCGCTTCTACCCGACCTGCAGCGCCTACGCCGCAGGGGCCATCGAGGCGCACGGCGTCGCCCGGGGCACCCGACTGGCCCTCGTCCGGCTGGCGAAGTGCGCCCCGTGGCACCCCGGCGGCTTCGACCCGGTGCCCGGAACCAGCGTGGCTCGCGACTCGTCGAACGAGCCGGCGTCTTCCGAGGCTCCGGTTCCCCCCGCCCATCGATCCGCTCGACCCACCCCGCCGGCTGCGCGCCGGGCCGGCCAGGAGGAGTCCTCCGTTGTTTGACCCGCTGTACACGGCCATCTCGTGGGTGATGAAGCAGTGGCACACGCTGTTCGCCACCTTCCTCGATCCCGCCGGCGGCATCACGTGGGCGCTGTCGATCGTGTTCCTCGTAGTCACGATCCGGCTGGTCCTGTTCCCGCTGTTCGTCAAGCAGGTGAAGTCGCAGCGGGCGATGCAGGAACTGCAGCCGGAGATGGCGAAGCTGCGCAAGCAGTTCGGCAGCGACCGGCAGGGCATGGCCACGGCGCAGCAGGCGCTCTTCAAGGAGCGCGGGGTCAATCCCCTCGCCGGCTGCCTGCCGATCCTGCCCCAGATCCCGGTCTTCTTCGCCCTCTTCCACGTGCTGCGGCGCCTCGCGCCCAACAAGGAGGGCCTCTACAGCTGGTCGTCGCAGCTCACCGACCAGGCGTCCCGGGCCAAGCTCTTCGGCGCCCCGATCTCGGCGCAGTTCGACATGTCCGGCGCCAAGGAGGACGCGATCCTCGAGATCGCGAGCTACACCTCGATCCGGATCGTCGCCTTCGTGCTGATCGTGATCATGTGCTTCACCACGTTCTTCACGCAGAAGCAGATCATGTCTCGCTCCGGCCCCGTGGAGGGTCAGGCGGCCACCGTGCAGAAGTTCCTGCTGTACGGGATGCCGATGAGCCTCTTCGTCTCGGGGTTCTTCTTCCCGATCGGCGTCCTCCTGTACTGGTTCACGAACAACCTCTGGACCCTCGGCCAGCAGTTCTTCATCCTGCGGAAGCTTCCCCCGCCCGGGTCGGACGCCGCGAAGGCGAAGGCCGCCGCCGACAAGCCGATCGTCGACCCGCGGACGCTGGCTCCCAAGCCGGGCGCCAAGCCGGTCCGCAGCAAGGCGGCCCGGCCGAGCGACAGCCCGGTGTCCCCGCCCGCCGTTGCCTCCGCCTCAGGCGGGGCGGGGGTCCCGGACCCGGCTACGGGCTCCGACGGGCCATCGGCCCCCGACGGGGCCTCCGGGAACCGCGTGTCCGGCAACGGCGCCGGGAGCGGCAGCGACGGGCACCAGGCCCGCGGCAAGGGCGCGGCCTCCCGGCCCGGCGCCCCGGGCCCGGCCAACCGGGGCAAGCGCAAGCGGCGCTGATCCGCCCCCGACGCCGGCCGGCCGCGGCCGGCCTCCGACCACCGGCGAAGCCCGGTCACCCGCCCCCTACTGGGAGGAACCCCCGTGAGTGCCCCGCAGCAGCAGCCCTCGTCCGACACGGCACTGTCCGGTTCCGACGCCCTGTCCGATCCCGACGCCCTGTCCGATCCCGACGTCCTGTCCGATCCTGAAGCCCTGCCCAACGCCGACGCCGCCGGCGACGACGCCGTGCTGGAGGAGGTCGACCCCGCAACGGACGAGGCGCCTGTGCCCGGTGCGGCCGCTAGGTCGGACGACGAGGACGACGACGGCGACCCGCTGATCCGCGAGGGCGACGTGGCGGGGGACTACCTCGAGCGGCTGCTCGACATCCTCGACGTGGACGGAGACATCGACCTCGACGTGGAGGGCGACCGGGCCTCGGTCGCGATCGTCGGGGGCAACCTGACCACGCTCATCGGTCCGGACGGCGCGACGCTCGAGGCGCTCCAGGAGCTGACCCGCCTGGCCGTAG
>JALYMS010000380.1 GCA_030773535.1 Actinomycetota bacterium
CGGCGGCCCCGGTCTGCGATCCTGGAGGCGTGTCCGAGCCCGCCGTCCGCCCCGCCCTCGAGGGCTGGGTCGCGCCCACGTGGGAGCAGGTCGTGCGCGACCACTCCGCGCGCGTGTACCGGCTGGCCTACCGCCTGTCCGGCAACCCGCAGGACGCCGAGGACCTGACCCAGGAGACCTTCGTCCGGGTCTTCCGCTCGCTGGCCGACTTCTCGCCGGGCACCTTCGAGGGCTGGCTGCACCGGATCACGACCAACCTGTTCCTCGACATGGTGCGGCGCCGCGCGCGCATCCGGTTCGACGCCCTCCCGGAGGACACCGAGCGGCTCCCCGGCACCTCACCCAGCCCGGAGCAGGTCTACGCCGACACCCATCTCGACCCGCAGATCCAGGCGGCGCTCGACGCGCTGTCCCCGGAGTTCCGCGTCGCGGTCGTCCTGTGCGACATCGAGGGCCTCACCTACGAGGAGATCGCGGCGACCCTCGGCATCAAGCTCGGCACCGTCCGCAGCCGCATCCACCGCGGCCGCGTGCAGCTGCGCCAGGCGTTGGCGCACCTCGCGCCCGGCCGCGTCGGCGTCCTGCCGCTGACCCCGGGGGAGGTTGGCGCGTGAGTCTTCCGGAGAGCCACCTGGCCCAGGAGGCGATCGCCGCGCTGGTCGACGGGGAGCTGCCCGCCGGTCCGGCTGGCCGGGCCGCCCGCCACCTGTCCGGTTGCCTCTCGTGCCGCCTGGCGGTCGAGGCACAGCGGGAGGCCAAGGAGGCGCTGCACGCCTCCGAGGACGTCGCCGTCCCGGGTGACCTGCTGTCCCGGCTGTGCGCCATCCCGTTCACCGCCGACGTCCCCGGCGCGGGCGGTCCGGGCCTGGGCACGCTCTCCGCCGGACCGGGCGAGCTCACCGTCACCGGCGCCTCCGGCTCCTGGTCGGTCGACCTTGCCCCGGAACGCCGTCCCGAACGCTCGGAGACCACCGCGCGCTGGCTGCGTCGTGGCCTGGTCGGAACCCTGACCGGCCTGGGCGTGGGAGTGACGATCCTGGCTCTCAACCTGCCCTCGGACGGCGCGACGGGCACCCGTCCGCCGGTCGCGGGGACGTCGGTGACCGATCGGCACACCGAGGTCGTGCCCCCGGTCGTCCGCACCCTCACCGTCGGCACGACGCCTCGTCCCGGTGAGGGAGGGACGCCCTGAGCAGCCCGGCCGGGTCTCCTGGCGAGGATCGGACCCCTCCGGGACCCGAGTCCGGCCGGTACGCCGCGGTCGAGATGCCCGCCGGTCCGCCCGACGAGTTCTTCGCCCGACCGGCCGGCGGAACGGGGCCGTTCGCGGACGTCCCGGACCGGCTGGCACCGCGACCGGTCGCGACGCCGCAGCCCTACCCCGGCCAGCAGGCCGCCTTCGGCCGCCCGCCGACGGTGGACGCCGGTTTCGCCGGGGACCGCCCCGTCGTCCCGGCCCGGCCGGCTCCGCCCCCGCCGCCGGAGGCCGTGCTGCGGGCGTTCCGGCCGCCGACCGGAGGGCTGACCGGATTGCAGGACCCTCCCGGTGGACGCCTGGGCCGACGGCGCACCGCCACCGGACCGTGGTGGAAGTCCGACGCCCGCAGCGATCCCTGGCGCGACCCCGACGCCCCGGCCGCGCTGGGCAGGCCCGCGGTCTACGACGAGCAAGAGCAGCCAGGGCCGGTCGTCGTCGACGCCCGCGGCCGGAAGAAGCTGCGCCTGCGCGACCTCTCGGTACGGCTCGCGACGCTGGCGCTGCTCGCGGTCCTGCTGGTCGGGGCACTCGGCGGTGGGCTCGGCTGGTTCTTCACCCGCACGGCCGCCGAGACCCCGCTGCTTGCCCCAGGAACCGAGCTGTCGGAGGTGGACGAGGGGATCAGCCGAGAGCCGGGCTCGGTGTCCGACATCGCCGCGCGGGTCACCCCCGCGGTGGTCTCCATCGAGGTGCGGGTGGGCCAGGCGGGGGCGACCGGTTCCGGCGTCGTCGTCGAGGGCGAGGACGGGTACATCGTCACCAACAACCACGTGGTCTCCGGTGCCGACGGGATCGAGGGCGCCGAGATCCGGGCCGTGTTCTCCGACGGCAGCGGCTCGGCGGCGCGCATCGTGGGGCGCGATCCGGCCAGCGACCTCGCCGTCCTCAAGGTGGAGAAGCCCGGCCTGGTGACCGCCGCGCTCGGCCAATCCGGCAGCGTCGTCGTCGGCGACCCCGTCGTGGCCATCGGCTCGCCCCTCGGCCTGGCCGGCACCGTCACCACCGGCATCGTCAGCGCGCTCGATCGACCGGTCCGGCTCGCTGGGCAGGGCAGCGACACCAATGCGGTGATCAGCGCCGTCCAGACCGACGCGCCCATCAACCCGGGCAACTCCGGCGGTGCGCTGGTCGACGCCACCGGCGCCGTGATCGGCATCAACACCGCCATCGCGTCGGTCGGCGGGGGCAGCGTCGGGCTCGGGTTCGCCATCCCCATCGACACGGTGCGGGACATCACCGAGCAGCTCATCGCCACCGGGACGGCGGTGCACGCCTCCCTCGGGGT
>JALYMS010000381.1 GCA_030773535.1 Actinomycetota bacterium
ACCGAGGACGACCCCCGGCTGGTCCCGGCCTACACGTCCGACGACGACTCGGCCGACGATCCGGAGGGGAGCGTCGTCGCCTTCGAGCTGGGCCTGGGCCGGGAGCGCGTCATGTCCCGCGAAGGCCGGAGCGAAGCGGTGGCCCGCTGGGCGGCGGGCGAGTTCGGTCCCGCGTCGCCCATGGCCCGCTCGGCGCCGGGCCCATGCGGCACGTGCGGCTTCTTCCTCCCGCTCGCCGGCTCCCTCCGCACGATGCTGGGCGCCTGCGGCAACGCCTACGCGCCGGCCGACGGCCGCGTCGTCCCCGTCGACTACGGCTGCGGGGCGCACAGCCAGGCGACCCTCGTCCCCAGCGAGCCGGTCGAGGTGATCACCTCCGCGCGGTACGACACCTCGGACTTCGACGTCCTGACCGACTGAGCTCTCCCCGGTGGTCGACGGCGTCGCTAGAAAGCGGAGATCGTCCGGGCGCGCTCACGCCGCGTCAGCGAGCTGATCAGCGCGGCCTGACCGTGTCGGCGCTCCGCGAGCCGGCTCAGCAGATCGCGCACCGGAGCGAACGCCTCGTCGGGGAACGTCGGCGTCGGGACGTCGACGCTCACCGCCAGGTCGTCGGCATGCACCACGATCTCGAGCAGCCGGGTGAGCAGGAAGTCGTCGCGCCGGAGGGACCAGCCCTGCCACGGGATCCAGACGACGTCCTGGGTGGCGCCCTCCATAAGCATGTCGCGCACCGTCGCCAGCGCTCCCGCTGCACGGGCGTCCAGCGCGCGTGGGCCGAGCAGGGCCTCCTCGTCATCGAGGCTGCGGTCGTTGGGCGGGTCGTCCGGCGACGTCGACGTCACCCAGGCAGCGCGGCGGTAGTGCTCGTCGGCGGAGTCCAGGGGCGGCACGTCGGTGACCACCGGCAGGAGCTCTGCTGCGCGGACCGTCTGCCGGCCCAGATGACAGGCGAGCGCACCGACGGACATCTTCGGCAGGGCGCTCTGGCCGAGCCAGCGGTCGGACACCTCCGGACGACGGATCAGGTCCAGGGCGATCGAGGCGCGACGGGGAATGGCCCGTCCAGGCGGTCGGTGGGGGCGGCCGCGCCCATCAGTCGTCACTCCCCGGCGTGCGACGCGCCCGCCCCTGACCCTGCAATCGCATGACCCACAGGCCGAGCCCGGCCAACGCGATGCCCGCGACACAGGTCCACGCCCACATGCGGTCGACCCGGTCGTCGAGGAGCAGGAGCACGACGAGGGCGACCACCCAGACCGCCGCGCCGGCGAGCACCACGCGGGCGGTGTCGACCTGCGGCGGGGGTGGAGCCTGCTTCGTCGGACGGGGCACGCACGAACTGTAGAGCCGCAGCACGAGGCGCAGGGGGGGCAGACCACAGCAAGGTCTCGGGTGGGTCACAGGGGCTCCCCGAGGCCGGACGTCGTATGGCACGCTGTCGCCGCTCATAGCCGTCCGCGCGGTCGAGCCGGCGTGCGTTCCCGCGCATCCGGCCTGGTCACGAGCCACCGGAGCCGTCATGCCCGCCAAGTCCCGCCGCCCTGCCAAGGGTGCCAGCACTCCCGCCCCGGCCGCCGACAGCGGCACCCCGGCCGACGTGGTGGCGGGCGACGGGACGCTGCCCCGGCGCAGCGGTGGCCCGCAGGTGCGGCCGAAGAACGGGCTGGACCGCTACTTCGAGGTCAGCGCCCGCCGCTCCACGACGGGCCGCGAGGTGCGCGGCGGGTTCACGACCTTCTTCACGATGGCCTACATCGTGGTGCTCAACCCGATCATCCTGTCCGGCGCCGACGTCGACGGGAACAGCCTGCCGTTCGCCGGCGTCGCCGCGGTCACCGCGCTCATCGCCGGCGTCATGACCATCCTCATGGGCATCGTCGGGCGCTACCCGTTCGCGGTGGCGACCGGTCTCGGCATCAATGCGATCGTCGCCGTCTTCGCGGCCACCCAGCTCAGCTGGCCGGAGATCATGGGCCTGGTCGTGCTCGAGGGACTGCTGATCACCGTGCTGGTGCTGACCGGATTCCGCCGTGCGGTGTTCGAGGCGATCCCGCCGCAGCTGAAGACGGCGATCGCGGTGGGCATCGGCTTCTTCCTCACCATCATCGGGCTGGTCGACGCCGGCTTCATCCGCCGCGCCCAGGAGGGCGTCGTCCCGATCTCCTTCGGCATCAACGGCCAGCTGGCCGGCTGGCCGATCCTGGTGTTCGTCGTCGGGCTGCTGCTCACCAGCGTGCTCGTCGTCCGCAGGGTGAAGGGCGCCCTGCTCATCGGCATCGTCGCCACCACCGTGCTGGCGATCATCATCGAGGCGGTAGCGAAGATCGGCCCGGCGTTCAGTCCGGACGGCGTCAACCCCCGCGGCTGGGCGCTCCAGGTGCCCACGCTGCCCGACCAGGTGGTCGGCGCGCCGGACCTGTCCCTGATCGGGAACTTCTCCCTTTTCGGCGGCTTCGAGCGGATCGGGGTTGTCGCCGCCCTGCTGGTCGTCTTCTCGATCATGATCGCGGACTTCTTCGACACCGTGGGCACGGTCACCGCCGTCGGTGCCGAGGGCAACCTGCTCGACAAGGACCGCAACCTGCCCCGCTCCCAGCCGGTGCTGCTGGTGGACTCCCTGGCCGCCGCGGCCGGTGGCGCGGGCAGCGTCTCCTCGAACACCACCTACATCGAGAGCGCCTCCGGCGTGGCCGACGGCGCCCGGACCGGCCTGGCCAGCGTCGTCACCGGTGCGCTGTTCCTGGTCGCGATGTTCTTCAGCCCCCTGGTGCAGGTCGTGCCCTCGGAGGCTGCCGCCCCGGTCCTGGTCATCGTGGGCGCCCTGCTCATCAGCCAGATCAAGGACCTTGTCTGGGACGACCTGTCCCTGGTCATCCCGGCGTTCCTGACGATCGCGCTGATGCCGTTCACGTACTCAATCACCAACGGCATCGGCGCCGGCGTCATCACCTACGTCCTGCTGCGGCTGGCGGTCGGCCGGCGCCGTGACGTGCACCCGCTCATGTGGCTCATCGCGGTGCTGTTCGTCATCTACTTCGCGCTGGAGCCGCTGCAGCAGCTCTTCTGACATCCTGCGCACGGCTAACGACCGGGGATACCCTGGCCCGGTGAGCCGGACGACGCTGGGTACCGCGGCGCTGGCCCATGACCTGCGCCTGGCCGTCATGCGGCTCTCCCGGCGGCTGCGCAACCAGCGGGTGGACGCGTCGGTCACCCTCACGCACCTGGCGGCGCTGTCCACGCTCAAGCGGCACGGTCCGATGAGCCCGGGAGAGCTGGCAGCACACGAGCGGGTCCAACCGCCGTCGATGACCCGCGTGGTCGTCGCCCTGGAGGGGATGGGGCTGGTCACCCGCACGGCCCACCCCACCGACGGCCGCCAGGTCGTCATCGGGCTGACGGCGGCCGCTGACGACCTGATCGCCGCGGAGGCGCGAGCCCGGGAGGCGTGGCTGAGCAGCCGGCTGCAGGAGCTGCCGGCAGCCGACCGGGCGACCCTGCGTGAGGCGGCCGGGATCATGGACAAGCTGGCCAGTGGGTGACCCCGCCCCGGCCTGAACCCCTGTCCGGACCCGCTCCCGTCGTCGCCGACGGCAGGCAGCCGGACCTGGGCCACGGGAGCTTCCGCTCGCTGCGGGTGCGCAACTTCCGGCGCTTCGCCTCGGCCAACCTGGTGAGCAACACCGGCACCTGGATGCAGCGCATCGGCCAGGACTGGCTGGTGCTCCAGCTCTCCGACGACAACGGTGTCGCCCTCGGCCTGATCACCGCCCTCCAGTTCGGCCCCTCCCTGCTGCTTAGTGCGTATGGGGGCGTGCTGGCCGACCGCTATGACAAGCGGCGGATGCTGCTGGTCACCCAGTCGCTGATGGGGCTGCTCGCCCTGGCACTGGGGATCCTGGTGGCCGCGGGCGTGGTCGAGCTATGGCACGTCTTCGTCCTGGCCGGTGGGCTGGGCGCGGTCGCCGCCGTCGACGCCCCGGTCCGGCAGGCGTTCGTCTCGGAGATGGTCGGCCCCGGCCTGCTGGCCAATGCCGTCAGCCTCAACTCGACGATCTTCAACGGCGCCCGTCTCGTGGGTCCGGCGGTCGCGGGGTTGCTCATCGGCGCGTCCGGGGGCGACACCGCGCCCGCCTTCTTCGCGAACGCGGCCAGCTTCGCGTTCACCATCGGCGCCCTGGCCGGGCTCCGCACCGACGAGCTGCGGCCCAGCGAACCGGTGGCCCGCGGCCGAGGCCAGCTCAGGGCCGGGCTGGCCTACACGTGGGCGCATCCGGACCTGGTGCTGGCCATGGTCCTGGCGTTCGTCGTCGGCACCTTCGGCTTCAACTACCAGGTCACCATCGCGTTGATGTCCCGGGAGGTCTTCGACCTGGGCGCGGAGGCGTTCGGGCTGCTCTCCACGTGCTTCGCCGTCGGCTCGCTGAGCGGCGCGCTGCTGTCCACGCGGCGCAGCGTCCGCCCCCGGCAGCGGTTCCTGGTCGGCTCGGCGGTGGTGTTCGGACTGTTCACGATCGCGTCAGGGCTGATGCCCGGGTTCGTGCCGTTCGCGGTGATGCTGGTGCCGACCGGAGCCGCGGCTCTCGTCTTCAGCGTGGCCAACAACAGCTTCGTGCAACTGGGCGTCGACCCGCAGATGCGGGGCCGGGTCATGGCGCTGTACTTCATGGCCTTCCTGGGCGGCACGCCCGTGGGCGCTCCCCTGATCGGCCTGGTCTCCGAGCGACTCGGCGCCCCCTGGGGGCTGATCCTGGGCGGCGGCGTCTGCG
>JALYMS010000382.1 GCA_030773535.1 Actinomycetota bacterium
TCAGCGGGGGTGGACCGAGGCGCCCTCGCTGCCGGCGGCAACGCGTTCCCATCCCCGCCGGATCTCACCGATCCGGCGCCAGCCGAACCCTGCGAAGCATGTCTCGAGGGGGATGTCGTCCTGCCCGGGCGCCACCAGGAAGCGCCGCGTACCACCGAGACGGAGTCAGCCGACCAGGTGAGCCATCAGCCAGGTGCCGACACGCCGGCCGCGGAACTCCGGCTCCAGGTGGAGCTCGGCCAGATCGGCCCAGCCGTCCAGCCGGGCGAGCGTGCCACCCCGGGTGTGGTCGTCCTGGGCCTTGACGAAGCCGACCACACGCCCGCCGACCAGCGCGTCGACCGGGCTCCGAACGTGCCGACGACGCGGCGGACGGCCAAGCCCTCCAGGGGCGGCGGCCCCAGCTCCGGCACGGCGTCCAGGCCATCGGCAAGCAGGAGCTCCAGCCGCGCGGACGCTCCGTCGAACCCGTGGGCGGCGAGGACTCGGTCCACGTGCGGCCAGCTGTCAGGGATGCCGTACGTGGCGGACGTGGAGAGGTCGCCGTCAGCGAACCGGCGCTGCAGGCCCCACGCGCCCAGCGCTCGCACGCATGCAGCCACCAGCCGCTCGCCCGCCGCCTCGTGGGCGGGCCAGCGACCAAGTGCGTCGGGACGCACCAGGGCCCCGCAGCGGCGTGCGCTGCGGGGCCCTCGGGGTCGGCCTGTCGCTCAGGCGGTGCCCACTGCCTGGCTCCGCGCCCCGGCCCGCTCCTCGCTCGTTCCTCGCTGCGATGCTCCCGGGGCTGTCGCTCAGGCGGTGGGCTCGTCCACCAGCATGTTGCGGGTCCGGTTCGGGTCGACGGGGATGCCCGGGCCCATCGTCGTCGAGACGGTGACCTTCTTCAGGTACCGGCCCTTGGCGGACGACGGCTTGGCCCGCAGGACCTCGTCCAGGGCGGCGGCGTAGTTCTCGACCAGCTTGGCCTCCTCGAAGGAGCTCTTGCCGATCACCAGGTGCAGGTTGGCCTGCTTGTCCACGCGGAAGTTGATCTTCCCGCCCTTGATGTCGTTGACCGCCTTGGTGACGTCGGGCGTCACGGTGCCGGTCTTCGGGTTCGGCATCAGGCCGCGGGGGCCGAGGATGCGGGCGATCCGGCCCACCTTGGCCATCTGGTCGGGGGTGGCGATCGCCGCGTCGAAGTCCAGGAAGCCGCCCTGGATCCGCTCGATGAGGTCCTCGGAGCCGACGACGTCAGCGCCTGCGGCCTCGGCCTCGGCGGCCTTGTCGCCGGTCGCGAAGACGATGACCCGCGCGGTCTTGCCGGTGCCGTGCGGCAGGTTCACCGTGCCGCGGACCATCTGGTCGGCCTTGCGCGGGTCGACACCCAGTCGCATGGCCACCTCGACAGTGGCGTCGTAGGACGTCGTCGAGGTCTCCTTCGCCAGCTTGGCGGCCTGGAGCGGGGAGTACAGGTTGTCGCGGTCGACCTTCTCGGCCACTGCGCGGAACTTCTTGCCGTGCTTCGCCATGGTGATTCCTCTCCGGGGGCTGTCCGCCCCGGTCGTGTGGTTCGCGGGCCTGGCGAGGCCCTCCCACGGATGCTGTGCCTTGGTACGTGCAACGCCGCCGGTACCCGGCGGCTTCCGTCGATCGGGCGTCAGCCCTTGACGGTGATGCCCATCGACCGGGCGGTGCCGGCGATGATCTTCTCGGCCTGCTCGAGGTCGTTGGCGTTGAGGTCGACCATCTTGGTCTGGGCGATCTCGCGGACCTGGTCACGGGTGACCGTGGCGACCTTGGTCTTGTGCGGCTCGCCGGAGCCCTTCTCCACACCGGCCGCCTTCAGCAGCATGCGCGCCGCCGGGGGGGTCTTGGTGACGAAGGTGAAGGAGCGGTCCTCGAAGACCGAGATCTCGACCGGGACGACGTCGCCGCGCTGCGACTCGGTGGCCGCGTTGTACGCCTTGCAGAACTCCATGATGTTGACGCCGTGCTGGCCGAGCGCCGGGCCCACGGGCGGCGCGGGGGTGGCCGCGCCGGCCTTGATCTGGAGCTTGATGACCGCGGTCAACCGCTTCCTGGGAGGCATGACTTCCTTCTTCTCTGGTTGATCAGCTCGTACGGAACGCCGGGTGTCTCCCGGCGTTCGTTCAGATCTTGGAGACCTGGGTGAACGACAGCTCGACGGGCGTCTCGCGGCCGAAGATCGACACGAGCACCTGCAGCTTCTGCTGCTCGGCGTTGATCTCGTTGATCGTGGCGGGCAGCGTCGCGAACGGCCCGTCCATGACGGTGACCGACTCGCCGACCTCAAAGTCGACGACGGCGGCCGGCGCGGCGGCGGCGCCGCCGGAGGTGGCCTCGCCACCGGTGGTGCGGGCGGCGGCCGGAGTCGTCGCCGGGACGAGGATCTTGACGACCTCGTCCAGGGTCAGGGGCGAGGGCCGCGAGGTGGCGCCGACGAAGCCGGTGACGCCGGGAGTGTTCCGGACCGCGCCCCAGGACTCGTCGTTGAGCTCCATCCGCACCAGCAGGTACCCGGGCAGCACCTTGCGGTTGACCTGCGCACGCTTGCCGTTCTTGATCTCGGTGACCTCCTCGGTGGGCACCTCGATCTGGTAGATGTAGTCCTCGACGTCCAGGGACTGGATGCGCGCCTCGAGGTTGGTCTTCACCTTGTTCTCGTAGCCGGCGTAGGAGTGGACGACGTACCAGTCGCCGGGGGCGATCCGGAGCGCCTTCTTCATCGCCTCGGCAGGGTCCTCGTCCTCCTCGGCTGCCGGGGAGTCCGAGTTCGCTGCGGGCGCGGCGAGCGGATCGGTCACCAAGCTGTCCGGATCCCCGCCCTCGACCTCGGGGGCTGCGTCTGCGGTCTCGCCGTCGGAGATCAGGACGCCTGCGGCGAGGCCCGCGGTCTCGCTGGACCCCTCGGCGGCACCGACCTCGCCCGCGCCGGTCTCGACGTCCACTGCCCCACGCTCGTCGAAGCGGGCGTCGTCGAGGTCGATGGCGGAGACGCCTTCGGCGGTGCTCTGGGTCTCGAAGGGCTCGCGGGGGTCGGTCACTGGGATCTCTTTCTTGTCATGGGGGTTGTTCAGGCGGGGGACGGTCAGCCGAAGACGGCGATGACACCCCGCGCGAAGAGCAGGTCGAGCCCGGCCACCAGCGCCACCATGAACGCCACGAAGACGATGACCACGGTGGTGTAGGTGATGAGCTCGCGCCGGCCGGGCCAGATGACCTTGCGGAGCTCGGCCACGACCTCGCGCAGGAATCGGGCCAGGCTCCGCTTCTTCCGCTGCGCCTCTGCGCGGGCGCGCTCGGCCTCGGCCCGCGAGCGGGTGCCCTCGCCGGTCCGGCCGACCGGCCGCGAGGACGCCCGCGCTGCCCGCCGCGGAACGGTCTCGTCGTCGTCCTCGTCGTCGGAGGCGGTGATGCGTCCACCCCGGCGCCGCGCCGGGGTCGCCACGACCTTGTCCTCCTCGGCCTCGGCCTCGGCGGCGAGGTCGTCCTCCGCGGCCTCGAGCTCGCCGGCGTCGTCGACCCCGGGAGCCTCGAGATCGAGCTGCTCGTCGGTCAGCTCGGCGTCGGGGGCGACAGCGTCGTCCTCGCGTCCCGGCTTCTCGTCGCTCACTGCGCCTCGCTCGCCTCGTGGTGGAGGCCCCTCGCCGGAGAGGCCGTGGAATCGGTCGGTACCTGCCGTGCGCTGGCAGGGGTGACAGGACTTGAACCTGCAGCCTGCGGTTTTGGAGACCGCTGCTCTGCCAATTGAGCTACACCCCTAGTGCCCTGGGCAGGGCCCGGGACCCCCCGCCTCACCACGGCAGCGCGAAGCCTCGGGAAGGTTCCGAGGCACGCCGGTGGCGGGGTCAGCTGCCCCGGTGGCGCAAGTGTACGGGACCGCCGGGACGGGCAGCCAACGCCGTGCGCCGGGCCGGGCACGATGACCCGCCTCTGTCGGGCACCGATGACTTCCCCCGTCGGCAGCGGTCTCTGCTGCCATGGGCGAACTGCGGGTGCACAACTTCTCGATGTCGCTGGACGGCTACGCGGCCGGGCCGGCCCAGGACCAGGACCATCCCCTCGGCGTCGGGGGGCACCTGCTGCACGAGTGGGTCTTCCCGGAGGGCACCGACCGGACGCCGGTGGACGAGGCCTTCATCGCGCGCGGGGACGAGGGCGTCGGCGCGACCGTCATGGGCCGCAACATGTTCGGTCCCGTCCGCGGCGACTGGGCCCGGAGGAGTGGACCGGGTGGTGGGGTGAGGACCCGCCGTACCACCACGACGTCTTCGTGCTCACCTCCCATTCCCGGTTACCGGTCGCCATGGCCGGCGGAACGATCTTCTTCTTCGTGACCGACGGCACCGAGGCGGCCCTCGAGCGGGCCCGCGCGGCGGCCGGCGAGCGGCACGTGCGACTCGGCGGCGGCGTCTCCACGGTGCTGCAGTACCTGCGCGCCGGCCTCGTCGACGAGATACACCTGGTCGTCGTGCCCGTCCTGCTCGGCGCGGGCGAGCGGCTGTTCGACGGTCTCGGGGACGCCATGGCCGGTTGCGCTGCGTCAAGTTCGCGCCCTCGCGCTCGGTAACCCACGTACGGCTGCGCCGACCCTGATCCGCGTCGTCGCCGAGGCGCCGTCTTTGACACGATGTCCTCATGACCGCCGTCTCCTCGGAGTCCGCCCCGTCCGCCACCACCCCGCCCGCCGAGCGGCGCGTCTCGCGCCGTATCGCCGCCATCGGCGAATCGGCCACGCTGGCGGTGGACGCGAAGGCCAAGGCGCTCAAGGCCGAGGGCAGGCCGGTCATCGTCTTCGGCGCGGGCGAGCCCGACTTCCCGACGCCGGACTACATCGTCGACGCCGCGGTC
>JALYMS010000383.1 GCA_030773535.1 Actinomycetota bacterium
TGCGGGGACGTCGTGGGCAAGGGAACCTCCGGAGGGCCGATCGACCTACGCGATCGCAACCTACGCCGCCGTAACCAGCAACCGCGACCCCTCCTCGTTGCCCAGTCGCGGGCCCGCTCACCCCTGACCGCAGCGTGTCGGGTCGATCACTCCCACCCGGGCAGGTGACGGGGGTCCGCTCCGGCACCGCCGCAGGGCGATTCGGTGGGACCATGAGCCCCGTGACCAGCGCACGGACCCGGACGAGCGGCGTATGACCGCCGGCCGTCGTGCGTCCGTCCCGCCTCCTTCGCCCGGTGTCCAGCAGTCCGCCGGCGAGCGTCCCGCGCGCAGCTTCCGGTCCCTGGTCGGCTGGACGGTCCTCGGCGCGGTGCTCCCCGGCTCGGCGCTGATCGCCGCAGGGCGCCGCTACGCCGGCGCGGCCGTCCTCGCCGTCTTCGCCGTCCTGGCCGCCGTCGTCCTCTGGCTGGCCACGGCCGGCCGGCAGACCGCGGCCCGCTGGGCGGTCGACCCGACCATGCTGGTCTGGCTGATCGTGGCCATCGCCGTGGTCGCCCTGCTGTGGGCGGCGGTGATCGTCGTGGGGACGGCCCTGCTGCGGCCCGACCGGCTCCCCCGCGGACAGCGACTGGCCACGGGCGCCCTCGCCGGCCTGCTGGTGCTGCTCGTGTTCGCGCCGGCGGTGCTCGCCGGCCACCTGGCCACCACGACCCGCAGCCTCATCGCCGGCGTCTTCGAGGACGGCGAGTCGGCGACCGTGGAGCAGACCCCCGACCCCTTCGGCGACAAGGAGCGGGTGAACGTCCTGCTGCTCGGCGGGGACGGCGGCGAGGGACGCGAGGGCGTCCGGACCGACACCGTCATCGTGGCCAGCATCGAGACCGAGACGGGCGAGACGACGCTGTTCAGCCTGCCGCGCAACCTGCAGGACCTGCCCTTCCCGGCGGGCAGCCCGCTGGCCAGCATCTACCCCGAGGGCTTCCACGCCGGCAGCGAGAGCGACAGCCTGCTCAACGCCGTCTATCGGAACGGCCCGGCGCAGCACCCCGACGTCCTCGGCCCCACGGACGACCCGGGGGCGGACTTCCTCAAGCTGGGGGTCGGCGAGGCGCTGGGACTGCAGCTGGACTACTACGTCCTGGTCAACCTGGACGGGTTCAGCCGGCTGGTCGACGCCCTCGGCGGCATCCGCGTGAACGTCAACTACTACGTGCCGGTCGGCGGCATCCCCGACAGCCGGATACTGCCCGACGACTACATCGCGCCCGGCCCGGACCAGTTGCTCGACGGCGCACGGGCGCTGGACTTCGCCCGCGGCCGCTTCGGGCTCACCGACTACGACCGCATGGCCCGCCAGCGGTGCACCATCGACGCCATCGTCGACGCAGCCGACCCGGTGACCCTGCTCCGCAGCTACCAGGAGCTCGCCGCCACCACCCAGGACATCGTGCGCACCGACATCCCGAGCTCCGTGCTCGACGACTTCGTCGACCTGGCGTTCCTGGTCAAGGACGCGCCCCTGCGCAGCGTGGTCTTCGACCCGAGCGTGATCGACCCCGCCTACCCGGACTACGACCGGATGCGGCAGATCGTCCGAGACGTGATGGCCCCGGCCCCGCCCGCGGCGCCGGACGACGCGGCCGAGTCGGGTGCGCCGGCGACGCCCGCCGGCCCGCCGCCGGTCGGGGAACCCGCCCCCGTCACCGACGTGGGCGATGCCTGCGGCTACGACCGCGCACAGGCCGAGGAGGCCCTGGCGGCCGGGAAGCCGCCCACGCGAGGCGGCTGAGCACCGCTCACGTGGCGGCGATCATGATGAGGTTGCCGCAGGTGTCGTCGAGGACGGCCGTGGTCACCGGTCCCATCGCGGTGGGCGGCTGCGTGAACGTGACGCCGCGGGCGCTCAGCCGCTCGAACTCCTTGTGGACGTCGTCGACGGCGAACGACGTGTACGGGATGCCGTCGCCGACCAGCGCCTGCTTGAACGGCCGGACCGCCGGGTGCTCGTCGGGTTCGAGGACCAGCTCGACGCCGTCCGGGTCCTCGGGTGAGACCACGGTGAGCCACCGATGCGGGCCCATCGGGACGTCGTTCTTCTTCACGAAGCCCAGCACCTCGGTGTAGAAGCGCAGCGCCTTCTGCTGGTCGTCGACGAGCACGCTGGCCAGGTTGATCCGCATGGTGCCTCTCCTCAGT
>JALYMS010000384.1 GCA_030773535.1 Actinomycetota bacterium
GCGCCGCCGTAGGCCTTGCGGGTGATGACCGTGACCTTGGGGACGGTCGCCTCCGCATAGGCGTAGATCAGCTTGGCCCCGCGCCGGATGATGCCCTCCCACTCCTGCGACGTTCCTGGCAGGAAGCCGGGGACGTCGACGAAGGTCAGCACCGGGACATTGAAGGCGTCGCAGGTGCGCACGAAGCGGGCGGCCTTCTCGCTGGCGTCGATGTCGAGTGTGCCGGCGAACTGGGTGGGCTGGTTGGCCACGATCCCCACCGGCCGGCCCTCCACGCGGCCGAAGCCGATCAGGATGTTGGGCGCGAACAGGGGCTGCACTTCCAGGAACTCGCCGTCGTCCAGGACGTGCTCGACCACGGTGTGCATGTCGTAGGGGGTGTTCGCCGAGTCCGGGATGAAGGTGTCGAGCTCGACGTCCTCGTCGGTGAGCGCGTCCGGCAGGACGGTCTGCACCGGGGCGACGTCCAGTGCCGGCAGCGGGTCGAGGTTGTTGCTCGGCAGGTAGGACAGCAGTGCCTTGACGTAGTCGAGCGCGTCGGCCTCGTCCTCGGCCAGGTAGTGGGCGACGCCGGACTTCGTGTTGTGCGTGCGGGCGCCGCCGAGCTCTTCGAGCGTGACCTCCTCGCCGGTCACGGTCTTCACCACGTCAGGTCCGGTGATGAACATCTGGCTCGTCTTGTCCACCATCACGACGAAGTCGGTGAGCGCGGGGGAGTACACGTGGCCGCCGGCCGCCGGCCCCATGACCAGGGAGATCTGCGGGATGACCCCCGAGGCGTGCACGTTGCGCCGGAAGATCTCGCCGTAGAGGCCGAGGGAGACCACGCCCTCCTGGATGCGGGCGCCGCCGCCCTCGTTGATCCCCACGACCGGGCAGCCGTTCGTCACGGCGAAGTCGAGCACCTTCACGATCTTCTCGCCGTAGACCTCGCCCAGGCTGCCGCCGAAGACCGTGACGTCCTGGGAGAAGACCGCCACCGGGCGGCCGTCCACGGTGCCGTACCCGGTGACGACGCCGTCGCCGAAGGGCCGCTTGGCGTCCATGCCGAAGTTGCTGGACCGGTGCCTGGCGAACTCGTCGAACTCGGTGAAGGAGCCGGGGTCGAGCAGGGCGTCGATGCGTTCCCGGGCGGTCATCTTGCCGGCGGCGTGCTGCTTCTCGACGGCGCGCTTTGACCCGGCGTGCGTCGCCTCCTGCACGCGGCGCTCGAAGTCGGCCAGCTTTCCGGCGGTGCTGTGGATGTCGATGTCGTCGGGAACCTGCTCCCCGGCGCTCTCCAACTCGGCGGCGGTCACGCGATCTCCTCGCTGGCGCTCGTCGCCCGCGCTCCCGCGGTGCGGTGCTGTTCCTCTGGCGATCTCGCAAGCTCGACCACGGGCCGTAGCGTAAGGGAGTGCCCGAACCGTCCTCCTCCCGCTGGTCGGACCTGGACCGTCCACGACTCGACGCCGGGGCCCTCTCCGCGGCGCTGACCCGCGACAGCACCCTGTGGCGCTCCCTCGAGGTGGTCGAGGAGATCGGCTCCACCAACGCCGAACTGATCGGGCGGGCCGGTGATCCTGACGAGGGCGGCGCGCCGGAGGGGACGGTGCTCGTCGCCGAGCACCAGGTCACGGGACGCGGCCGGCTCGACCGGGTCTGGACCTCGCCGCCCCGGGCGGGGCTGACCGTCTCGTTCCTGCTGCGCCCGGAGGTGCCCGCCTCCCGCAGGGGCTGGCTGCCGCTGCTGACCGGCGTCGCGCTGGCCGAGTCGGTGGCCGAGGCGACCGGGGTGCTGCCCTCGCTCAAGTGGCCGAACGACCTGCTGGCGGCCGATGGACGGAAGCTGGCCGGGATCCTCGCCGAGTCTGCGACTTCCCCCGCCACACCCATGGCGGTCGTCGTCGGCACCGGGCTCAACGTGTCTACGAGGAGCGACGAGCTGCCCGACGGAGGGACGTCGCTGAGCCGCATCACCGGGCGGCCCGTGGACCGCGGGACGGTGCTGCTGGCCTTCCTGCGCGCCGTGGAGCAGCGGTACCGGCGCTGGACCGCCGTCCTCGGTGATCCGGTCTCCTCGGGCCTCGCGCAGGACTACCTCGCCCGCTCGTCCACGGTAGGGGCGACGGTCGCCGTGCAGCTGCCCGACGGCTCGACGCTCGAAGGCGTGGCGCGAGCAGTGGACTGGGACGGCCGGCTCGTCGTCGCGACCGCCGGCGGCACGGTCGAGCTCGCCTCCGGCGACGTGCGTCACCTGCGCCGCGTGTGACGGCCGGGAAGGCACGGGCCTGCACACGCGCTCGAGGAGCCTGACGCGCATGGCCGGCTGCGTCATCCTGGAGGCATGGCCTATCCGGACAAGCTGCTGGGCGAGGACGAGGAGATCGTCGAGCACCTGCACCCGCACTGGCTGACGGTCTTCTGGCCCGTTGTCCGGTTCCTGCTGATCGTCGGGGCGGCCTCCTTCGCGATGGCCGCCATCCCCGCCGGCAGGCAGCAGGGGATGTTCCGGATGGGCCTCCTCGCGTTCGCGGTCGTGCTGCTGCTCGTCGCCGTCGTCGTCCCGCTGCTGCGCTGGCGGACGACGCACTACGTGATCACCACGCACCGGCTGCTGTTCCGGCAGGGCATCCTGACCCGTCGCGGCCGCGACCTGGCGCTGTCCCGGATCACCGACGTCTCCTACACCCAGTCGCTGTGGGAGCGGATCATCAACTCCGGCACGCTGAGCATCGAGTCCGCGGGCGACGGCGGGGCCACCGTGCTCCGGCAGATCCCGCACAGCGACGGGGTGCAGCAGTTGCTCAACCACATGGTCGAGGAGGACTCCGACCGCCGGGCACGGGAGACCGCTGGGTACATCCGGGGTGACCACGGCTGGGACGTCCCCGGCGCGCACCGCACCATGACGTACTGAACCCCACCCCTGGCCCGAGGACCGCTGCCGGGCGGTACGCCTGTGACCGGCGGTCCGCCAGTGCCGGAGGACCGGTCCGTCACGGCGAGCCTGTGCAGTTCTGTCGGTGGCCCCGCATACCTTCCGCCCATGCGCCTGCTGCACACCTCCGACTGGCACATCGGCCGGTCGCTGCACGGCACAGACCTGCTCGCCGAGCAGGAGGCCGTGCTCGGGGCGCTGGCCGACGTCGTCGCCGCAGAGTCGGTCGACGTCGTGCTCGTCGCGGGAGACGTCTACGACCGTGCAGTGCCCTCGGCGGACGCGACGGCGGTGCTCGGCCGGGTCGTCGCGAAGCTGCGGCGAGCCGGTGCATTCGTGGTGGTCACCCCCGGCAACCACGATTCGGCGCGTCGCCTGGGCGCCTTCTCCGAGCTGCTGGCCGTGGGTGGCCTGCACGTCCGGGCGGAGACCTCGCGGCTCGACGAGCCGGTGCTGCTCGCCGACCGGCACGGGGACGTCGCCGTCTACGGCCTGCCGTTCCTCGAACCGGAGCTGGCCCGCTTCGAGCTAGGTGCGGCGACCGCGCGCAGCCACGAGGCGGTGCTCGGCGCCGCGATGGACCGGGTGCGTGCCGACCTGTTCCTGCGCCCCGGCACCCGGTCGGTGGTGCTCGCCCACGCCTTCGTCGGCGGTGGCGTGGCCAGCGACAGCGAACGCGACATCAGCGTCGGCGGCGTCGACCTGGTGCCTGCCTCGGTGTTCGACGGGGTCGACTACGTCGCGCTGGGCCATCTGCACCGGCCCCAGTCGCTGACGCCCCGCGTCCGCTACAGCGGCTCGCCGCTGGCCTACTCCTTCGGGGAGGCCGGCCAGCAGAAGCAGGCCTGGCTCGTCGACCTCGACGCCGGCGGGCTCGCCGAGGTCCGGGCCGTCCGGCTGCCGATCCCGCGCGGGCTGAGCGTCCTCACGGGAACGCTCGACGAGCTGCTCGCCGACCCCGCCCACGCGGCCGCCGAGGACCACTTCGTGTCGGCCCGGCTCACCGATCCGGTCCGGCCCGCCGACCCGATGCGTGCGCTGCAGACGCGCTTCCCGCACTGCGTGCACCTGGAGTGGACCGGGAAGGGGGCGGCACCCGACGGCCGCAGCTACCAGGAGCGGCTCCGGGGTCGCAGCGAACTCGACGTTGCCGGTGAGTTCGTCCGGCACGTCCGCGGCGTCCCGGCCGGCGCCGCGGAGCGAGCGCTGCTCGGCCGCGCGCTGCGCGCGTCCGAGCGCGAGGAGGCGGCCCGGTGAGGGTCCACTCCCTCTCCCTGACCGCGTTCGGCCCCTTCGCCGACACGGTCGACGTCGACCTCGACGACGTCGGGCGCGACGGGCTCTTCCTGCTCTGGGGACCGACGGGGGCGGGCAAGACGACCCTCCTCGACGGCGTCGTCTACGCCCTGTACGGAACCGTTCCCGGCGCCCGCGGCGAGGAGCGCCGACTGCGCAGCGACCACGCCGCCGACGCCGTGCGGACCGAGGTGTCGTGCGAGGTCTCCCTCGGCGGCGAGCGGCTCCGGGTGATCCGCCGGCCGGAGCAGTCCCGGCCGAAGAAGCGGGGCAGCGGGACCACGACCGAGCAGGCGAAGCTCACCGTGCAGCGCTGGGCCCGCGACACCTGGGAGCCGGTGAGCACCCGGATCGACGAGGGCTCGGACTACCTGCGCACCCGCCTGGGTCTCTCCGCCGAACAGTTCTGCCAGGTGGTCCTCCTGCCGCAGGGAGACTTCGCCCGGTTCCTGCGTGCCGACCCCGAGGACCGCGGGCGGCTGCTGCGCACGCTGTTCGACGTCGGACGGTTCGCCCGAGCGGAGGAGTGGCTGGCCGGCGAGCGGGTCGCGGCCCGGGCCGGGCTGGAGACGGTCCGCGCCTCCATGAGCGCCCTCCTGGCCCGCGTCGCGCAGATCGCCGACGCCGAGGTTCCGGAGAGTCTGGCTCCGGAACTGGTGGGCGCGGGGCCCGGGACCTGCGTCAGCCCATGGCTGAGCACGGTTATGGCGGACGCCGGAGCCCGCCTGGCCACGGC
>JALYMS010000385.1 GCA_030773535.1 Actinomycetota bacterium
CAGCCGGTGAGGTTCACCAGCAGCGTGGCCCAGGGCCAGCCGCCGGGGGAGGAGGGCAGCGCCTCGGCCACACCCCAGCGGGCCAGGGCACCCAGGGCGCCACCGAGCGCCGCGAGCAGGTAGGCCATCGCGCCGGTCCTCCTCGCTCGATGGTCGCCGTCCGCGACGTCGGGCAGCATGCCCGGGGGAAGGGTCGCACGACCGCGGCCTGCGGCAGGGGAGGAGCCACGGTGGACGGAAGCGGAAGCGGAAGCGGAAGCGGAGGCGGGCCGCTGGCCGGGATCCGGGTCCTCGAGTTCGCCGGGCTCGGGCCGGGCCCGTTCTGCGGGATGCTGCTGGCCGATCTGGGTGCTGACGTCGTCCGCATCGACCGGCGGGGGCGGCGGGGCGGGCTCGTGGGCGCGTTGGGCGGCACGTCGCTGCTGGACCGGGGGAAGCGCTCCATCGCCCTGGACCTCAAGGTCCCGGCCGATCTGGCGGTCGTCCGGGCGCTGGTCGCCAGGTCCGACGTGCTCCTCGAGGGGTTCCGGCCCGGAGTCATGGAACGGCTGGGCCTGGGCCCCGACGAGGTGCTCGCCGCCCATCCGGCGCTGGTGTACGGACGGATGACCGGCTGGGGCCAGACCGGCCCCCTGTCCGCCAGCGCCGGCCATGACATCGGTTACATCGCACTGACCGGCGCACTGGGCGCCACCGGGCGCCCCGACGAGCGGCCCGCGCCGCCGATGAACCTGCTCGGCGACTTCGGCGGCGGGGGAGTGTTCCTGGCCCTGGGCGCCCTGGCGGCGCTGATCTCGGCGCGGACCACCGGGCGGGGCCAGGTGGTGGACGCCGCCATCGTCGACGGCACCGCCGTCCTCACCACGATGATCCACGGCCTGCTCGACGGCGGCGCCTGGACCGACCGCCGCGGAATCAACCTGCTGGACACCGGCGCACCGTTCTACGACGTCTACCGCTGCGCCGACGGGCAGTTCCTCGCCGTCGGCGCGCTGGAGGAGCAGTTCTACGCGGCGCTGCTCACCGGCCTGCAGCTGGACCCGCGAACCCTGCCGCCCCGCGATGACCCCGCACTGTGGCCCACGCTCCGGAACCGGTTCACGGAAGTGTTCGCCACCCGAACCCGTGCCGAGTGGTGGTCGGTGTTCGAGGGCACCGACGCGTGCGTCGCGCCCGTGTGGTCGCTGCTCGAGGCGACGACCGACCGGCACAACGTCGAGCGCGGGGTGTTCGTCGAGGTGGACGGCGTTGTGCAGCCCGCCGTCGCCCCGCGGTTCTCGGAGACTCCGGGGGCGGTGGGTCGGGTGCCCGCGGTGGGGGAGCACGACGCCGAGATCCGGGCCGAGCTCGGCCTCTGAGAGGGCCGAAAGCGTGCTTTTGGCCCCTAGGGGCGGCGGCGGGTCTCGGGGAAGAGCAGGTCGACGAACCGCTCGACCACCGGCTGCGGCTCGTGGTTGGCCAGGCCCGGGCGCTCGTTCGCCTCGATGAACACGTGCTCGGGGCCCTCGACGTCCGGTACGAGGAAGTCCAGACCCGTCACCGGGATGCCGATGGCCCGGCTGGCCCGCACGGCGGCGTCGGCGATGTCGGGGTGGAGCCGGTCGGTGACGTCGACGATCGTGCCGCCGGTGTGCAGGTTGGCCGTCCGACGGACCCGCAGCCGCTCGCCCTCGGCGATGACGTCGTCCAGATCATGGCCTGCCGCGGCCACGGTCTCCGCGGTCATGTCGTCGATGGGGATCCGGGACTCTCCCCCTGTGGCTCGCTCTCGCCGGCGACTGGTCCACCGCACCAGCTCGCGCACCGAGCGCCGCCCGTCGCCGACGACCTCGGCCGGACGCCGGACCGCCGCGGCCACCACCTCGTGGTCGATCACCACGACCCGCAGGTCGTCACCGGCGACGAGTTCCTCGACCAGGACGTCGGGGCAGTGCTGTGCGGCGACCGTGACCGCCCGCTCCAGGGCGCGCTTGTCGGTCACGCCCATCGTGATGCCCTTGCCCTGCTCGCCCCGGGCCGGCTTGACCACCACCTCGCCCACCTCGCGGAGCAGCGCGTCGGCCGCGGCTAGGTCGTCCTCGGCGGCGAGCACGCCCCGGGGGACGCGGACGCCGGCCTGCTCCAGGATGCGGCGGGTCACCCGCTTGTCGTCGCAGCGGCTCAGGGCGACGGCGGTGGTGAACTCGGACAGCGACTCGCGGGTGAGCACGCTTCGTCCACCGAGGGAGAGCCGCAGCTCGCCCCACTCGGGGTCGGTGACCTCCACGCGGATGCCGCGGTTGAGGGCCTCCTCGGCGATGATCCGCGCGTACGGGTTGAGTTCCTCCATCCCCGGCGGCCGGGTGGCGAACAGGGGTGTGTTGATCGGGTTCTTGCGCTTGACGCAGACCGCCGAGATCCGGGCGAAGCCGAGCTTGTGGTAGAGCGCGATGGCGCCCTCGTTGTCGTGCATCACGGACAGGTCGAGATAGGTGCGGCCGCGCGCCACGTAGCGCTCGGCCAGGACGCGCAGCAGGGCCTCACCCGTGCCGGGCGGCGCATCCTGCGGATCGGCGGTGAGGCACCACAGGCTGCTGCCGTTCTCGGGGTCGCCGAAGGCGAGCAGGTGGTCCACCCCGGTGACCGTGCCGACGATCTCCCCCGTCCGCGTGTCCTCGGCGACCAGATAGGTGTAGGTGCGGGTGCGATGGTTGCGCCACATGGTGGCGGGCTCCCCGGGGACCATGCCGGTACGCGCGTAGAGCTCGTTGATCCGCTCCATGTCCCGCAGCGAGGTCACCGTCCGGACGAAGACCCCGCGGATCAGCTCGTGCCGTGGACGGTAGGCGTTGAGGTCGAGCCGGTAGGTGAACGAGGGGTCGATGAACAGCTCGTCGGGAGCGAGCGAGACGAGCACGTGCGGGTCACGGGGATAGACGCAGATGTCCCGGCGGCCGGCCTCCTCGGCGCGCAGGACGTCGAGGATGTCGTCCAGCTCCTCGAACGTCTGCCCGAGGACCAGCCGGCCCCAACCCATGTCGAGGACGACGTCGGCACCCATCCCCTGCCGCTGGTGCTCGGACGGCTTCCTCCAGGAGCTGTTGGTGAAGGTGGGCGGAGGACGCCGGCGGGTGCCGGCCACGCGGTGCGCCACGGTGCCCCCTCAGCCGCCGTGGGTCTGCAGCCAGAGCTCGAGCAGTCCGAGCTGCCACAGCTTGTTGCCCCGCAGGGGCGTCAGCCCGCCGTTCGGGTCGGCCAGCAGGTGCTGCACGTACTCGGGCCGGAACAGCTGCCGATCGCGCGCCGCGTCACTGGACAGGGCGTCGCGGACCAGGTCGAGCACCTTGCCCTCGAGGTGGGTGATGGCCGGCACCGGGAAGTACCCCTTGGGCCGGTCGATCACCTCCGGCGGGATGATCCGCCGGCCGATGCGCTTGAGCACGCCCTTGCCGTCCTCGGCGAGCTTGAGCTCCGGGGGGCAGGCGGCGGCGAGCTCCACCAGGTCGTGGTCCAGGAACGGGACTCGCGCCTCCAGCCCCCACGCCATGGACATGTTGTCCACCCGCTTGACCGGGTCGTCGACGAGCATGATCTCCGTGTCCAGCCGCAGCCCTGCGTCCACCGCCGTCTCGGCCCCGGGCGCGCTCATGTGGGCGCGGACGAACGCCAGGCTCGGGTCCTCGGCGAGCGCGTACCGGTCGGCGACCAACCGGGCCATGTCCGCGTGCCCGCGGTCGAAGAAGTGGGCGGCGTAGGCGTCGACGGCCGCCTCGCGGTCCAGTCCGGCCAGCGGCGGGTACCAGTGGTAGCCGGCGAAGACCTCGTCGGCCCCCTGCCCCGACTGGACCACCGTGATCGTCTCGCTCACCCGCTCGCTGAGTAGGTCGAACGCGACGACGTCATGGCTCACCATCGGCTCGGCCATGGCACCGATCGCGTGCCCGAGCGCCCCGGCCAGCTCGTCGGAACTCACCCGGATCCGGTGGTGGTCGGTCCCGAAGCGCTCGGCGATGACGTCGGAGTACCGGAACTCGTCGCCCTCCCGGCCGGCCACCGCGTCGAACCCGATGCTGTACGTCGCCAGCCCGGCCTGGCCCTCCTCGGCCAGCAACCCGACGATCAGGCTGGAGTCCAGCCCGCCGGAGAGCAGGACGCCGACCGGGATGTCGGAGACCAGCCGACGGCGGACGGCGACCCGCAGCGCCTCCTCGACGGCGTCCTCCCAGTCCCGGGGCGACCAGCCGGAGTGCTCGGGACGGCGCTCGTAGCGAGGAGCCCAGTAGCGGTGCTCGGTGCTCGTGCCGTCGGCCTCGATCACCCGCACGGTGGCCGGCGGCAGCTTCCGCACCCCGTTGAGCACGGTTCGCGGTGCAGGCACCACCGCGTGCCAGGTCAGGTAGTGGTGCAGGGCGACCGGGTCGATCGAGGTGTCCACGTCTCCGGCGCGCAACAGCGCGGGCAGCGTGGACGCGAAGCGCAGCCGGTCCGGCGTCTCGGCGAGGTACAGCGGTTTGATGCCCAGCCGGTCGCGGGCCATGACCACGCGCCCGCTGTCCCGCTCGTGGATCACGAACGCGAACATGCCGTGCAGGTGAGAGACGACGTCGGTGCCCCACTGGGCGTAGCCCTTGAGGATGACCTCCGTGTCGCTGCTGGAGAAGAACCGGTGGCCGGCGGCTTCGAGCTCGGCGCGCAGCTCCCGGTAGTCGTAGATGCAGCCGTTGAAGACGGCGGTGAGACCCAGCTCGTTGTCCACCATCGGCTGGGCCCCACAGGGGGACAGGTCGATGACCGAGAGCCGGCGGTGCCCGAACGCGACCCGCCCCGAGCTCCACGAGCCCTGGCCGTCCGGCCCGCGGGGCACCAGCGCGTCGACCATGCGGTCGACCGCCGTCACATCGGCCGTCGTCCCATCGAAGGTGATCTCGCCGCAAAGGCCGCACATCGTTCCGATTCTCCCTGCACATGCCTGCCCCCGCGACGTGGGGAACCGTTCGCGGACCGAGTTCACCCGCTCGGAACGAGATTCCACGTGGAACGTGTGGGACGGCGCCTGCCGCCGCGAACGGGCGGGTACGGCGCGTCCGGCAGGATGTCGGCGTGCGGGTGCCTGTCCTTCGAGCCGCGAGCCCCGCCCCGGTGGCCCGCCGGTGACGACGTCGCTGGTCGGCGCGATCACCGTCGTTGCGCTGCTGCTCGCGGTCCTCGGCGCCGCCTCCACCGTCGCCGGGCGCCGCATCGGTCTGGTCCACCTGCTGGGCGCCGGCCTGCTGGAGGTGCTGCTGTTGGTCCAGGCGGGAGTCGCGGTTGCCGACATGGCCGGCGGCACGCAACTCGCCGACCCGGCGACCTTCGTCAGCTACCTGGTCAGCGTGCTCCTGGTTCCGGTCGCCGGCGTCCTGTGGGCCCGCACCGATCGCTCCCGGTGGGCCGGCACGGTGATCGCCGTCGCCGCGCTCGTCGTCGCCGTCATGGTCTGGCGGCTGCTGCAGTTGTGGGAGGCGCCCGGTGTCTGAGCGGTTCCCGGGTGGCCCGGCTCCGGACGACGCCGGCGGCGGGTCCGGCCCCGGGCGGGTGCTGGTCGCGCTCTACGGCGTGTTCGCGCTCGCCGCCGGCGCCCGCGCCACGGTGCAGCTGGCCACCCGGTTCGAGCAGGCGCCGCTGGCCTACCTGCTCTCCGCGCTCGCCGCGGCCGTGTACGTCGTCGCCACGGTCGGGCTGGTGCGGGGAGGCAGGGCGGGACGCAGGACCGCGCTGGGTGCGATGACGGCGGAGCTCGTGGGGGTGCTGGTGGTCGGCACGCTGTCGCTCACCGACCCGGCCGCCTTCCCGGACGAGACGGTCTGGTCGGCCTACGGACGGGGGTACTTCTTCGTCCCCCTCGTGCTGCCGGTGCTGGGCCTGCTGCTGCTGCGGCCCGGGCGCCGCTCCCTCTCCGGCGGCTAGACCGCTGGGCGAATCAGAAGTCCCCGCCGCCGAAGTCTCCGCCCCCGAAATCTCCGCCGCCGAAGTCTCCGCCGCCGCCGTCCCACGCGTTGTCGGCTCCCCCGGCGAAGTCGGCGTTCGGATCCCCGCCGTAGTCGCCGGCCTGGTCCCCGTAGTCGCCGCCCGCGGCCTCCTGGGACATTCCTTCGTCTCCACCGCCGAACAGTCCGCCGTCCCCGACTCCGGTGTCGAACAGGGCGTCGGCCACCGCGGTGCCGATCACGAGGCCACCGATGGTGCCGAGCAGGCTGCCCCCGATCATGCTGCCCATGCCGGGGCCGCCGTAGCCACCACGGCCGTACCCGCCCTGCCCGTAGCCGCCCTGCCCGTAGCCGGGCCCGCCGAGTGCCCGCTCGAGGATGCCCGGCTGCCGGATCTCCGCCCTGGTGGCGACCCTCGCGAGGGTGGCGGGGTCATCGGTACGCGGCCGTTCACCGGCCGGCACGACGGCGGCCAGCTGCGCCAGCACCTGCTGCCGCTGATCCACCGTGAGCTGTGCGAAGGCCTCGGCGTGGGCCTGTTCGATCTGCTCGGGCGGCGCCGTGCGCAGGAGGTAGCGGTAGCGCTCGATGGCCTGCTGGTCGGGTAGCCGGCCATGCTCCGGCCCTCCGCTCCGAGCGCCGTAGGAGCCCTCGTACCCGCCGGAGTGCGGCGGGGGAGGGTATTGCTCGGTACGCCGTCGGCCGAACAACCGGTCGAGCAGTCCCATGGCGATCCCTCCCGAGCAGGCGGCGCCCCGGACCTGACCGGACGAGGCACCGGTCAGCGTTCCCCGATTCCCCGGCGGTCACACCAGGCCTTCGAGCCGGCCGGACAGGAACGCTTGGGGCAACCGGTGGTGCACGGTTAGATTGCTTCTCGTGCCGCCCGTGAGCGACCGATCCGGCCTCCCCTCCCCGCCTTCCCGTGCGGTGGAGGCCGCCGTCGAACTCGCCGGCCGATCCTCTTCCCCGTCGCTGGTCGACGCCGAACGCGAACTCGGCCAGCAGGCCGGCATCGTCGACGCCGCCACTGCCGCGGTCTCCGGCTCGACCGGGCCCGCCGGAGCGCAGAGTGTCCTGCCGGGGGTGCTCGCCGACGTCCCGGTGGCCGTCCTGGTGATCGACCAAGGCGCCGACGCGGTGATGTACGCCAACCTCGCGGCGGTCGAGCTCGCCGGCAACATCCGGCTGCCCGTGGACGTCGACCGCTGGGGAGCCGCGGCCGGCCTCACGGACCTGGCCGGTGCTCCGCTGGCCAGCACGACCGGTCCGCTGTCGTTCATCGCGCAGGGCCGCCCGCTCACCGGCGAGGCGGTGCGACTCGCGCCCGGCCGGAGCACCGACCAGGTGCGGGCCGACGCCGACGACGGCCTGGACGACCAGCTGCTCTGGGTCACCGGCTTCCCGCTGTCGCAGGTGGGCAGCAGCCAGCAACTCGCCCTCGTGGTCTTCATGAAGCTCGACCCCCTCGAGCGCAGCGATCCGGAGACCTATCTCCAGGCGCTCCGCGAGCGGGCGGTCATCGCCACGGACATCACGTTCACCATCACCGACCCCCGCGAGCCGGACAACCCGCTGATCTGGGTGAACCCCTCGTTCACCCGAGTCACCGGGTACGAGGCCGCGGAGGTCGTCGGGCGCAACTGCCGGTTCCTGCAGGGTCCGGCCACGGACGCCACTGCCGTCGCGGGCATCCGTGCGGCGATCCGGGAGCGCCGGACGCACACGGCGACGCTGCTGAACTACCGCAAGGACGGCACCGCGTTCTGGAACCAGCTGTCGATCAGCCCGGTCTTCGACGGCAGCGACGACCTCGTGAGCTTCGTCGGGGTTCAGACCGACGTCACCGAGCGGGTCCGGGTCGAGCACGAGCGGGAGGCGGCCTTCGCCGCCGAGCAGGCGGCTCGCCAGGAGGCGGAGTCCGCGCGAGCGATCGCGGAGCAGGCGCGCGCCGACGCCGAACGCGCCCAGAGCCGGCTGGCCCTCATGGCCGAGGCGACCAGCACGCTCATCGCCACGCTCGACATGACCGAGGTCCTGGACCGCCTGGCCCGGCTGTGCGTCCCGCTGCTCGCTGACTGGGTCTACCTCACGCTGCTCGATGAGTACGGCGAGATCCGCGACGTCGTGGCGCGCCACCGGGACGGCCGGGAGGCCGACCTGGAGCAGTTCACCGCTCTCCACGTCCGGCACCTGCCGCCCACGTCGCCCAGCCGGCAGAGCCTGGACACGTCCCGGCCGGTCCTCCTGGCCGAAGTGACACCGGAGATGGTCTCCTCCGCCATCACGTCCTCCGGTGCTCGCGAGGCCTTCGGGCGGCTGGGCGGCACCTCGGTCCTGACGGTGCCGATGGTGGCCCGCCGCCGGACGCTCGGCGCGATCGCGCTGGTCCGCGGCTCCGGGCCCTCCTTCAGCCAGAGCGACGTCGACCTGGTCGAGGACCTGGCCGGGCGGGCCGGCCTGGCGATGGACAACGTCCGCCTGTACCAGCAGGAGCACGCGGTGGCCGACACCTTGCAGCGCTCGTTGCTCCCCGAGCTGCCTCCCGTTCCCGGCATCGAGTCGGCCGCCCATTACGTCAGCGCCTCGGCGGCGGCCGACGTGGGCGGCGACTTCTACGACCTGCTGCACCTGCCGGACGGCTCCGTCGGCATCGCCATCGGTGACGTCGTCGGTCACGACGTCGCGGCGGCGGCGGCCATGGGCCAGCTGCGGGGCGTCCTCCGCGCGGTGGTCTGGGAGGCCGTCGACGGCGATCCGGGTTCGGTCCTCGCACGGGTGGACCGGCTCGTCCAGGGTCTGGGCGTGGCCTCGCTGGCGACCATGGTCTACGTCCGGGCCGAACGGCCCGCCGGTCCCGGAGAGCCCTGGCGGGTGCACGTCGCCAGCGCCGGCCACCCGCCGCTGCTCCTGCGCGCCCCCTCCGGGGAGGTCCAGGTCGTCGACGGCGTGAGCGGCCTGCTGGTCGGGGTAGACGCGGCGACCCGCCGGGACACCCTCAGCTTCGACGTGCCCAGCGGCTCGACGCTGATCGGTTACACCGACGGCCTGATCGAGCGGCCGGGCCTGGACCTGGACGCCGGCATCGAGGCGTTGTGCGCGCGGATCAGCGGGACCCCGGCCGGGGCCGGCCCGCGCGAGCTGTGTGACGCCGCCGTCCGCGTGGCCCTGGACCACCGGGACGACGTGGCGCTGATCGCCGTCCGCTTCGGCTGACTCCGCGATCCGCCCCGTTCAGGCGTCGGTGCGGAGCAGCCCATAGGAGCCGCGGTGGTACAGCAGCGGACGCCGGTCGGCGTGCGCGCCGAGGTCCAGCACACGGGCGACCGCGATCGTGTGGTCGCCGCCGTCGTACTCGGCCCACAGTTCGCCGTCGATCCACGCGACGACGTCGGCCAGGACCGGTGAGCCGGAGACGCTCGGCGTCCAGGGCACGCCGGCGAACTTGTCCGGCACGGACCGGGCGAAGTTCTGGGAGACGGCGTCCTGGCCCTCGGCGAGGACGTTCACGCAGAAGCGGCGGATCTTGCGCAACCTCGGCCAGGTCCGGGAGGTGCGCGCGGGTGCGAAGGCGACCAGGGGTGGATCGAGGGACAGCGAGCTGAACGACTGGCAGGTGAAGCCGATCGGCCCGTCGGCCGTGACGGCGGTGACGACCGTCACCCCGGAGGCGAAGTGACCGAGCACGTCCCGCAGGAGCCGCGGGTCGACGATGCGTTCCGGGCCGTCCGAGGAGGCGGTCATCCCGCGGTGGGCACGCGGGGCACCGAGCGTCCACCGGCGCGGTAGAGGGAACTGGGCAGTTCGTGCCCGACGGCCTGCTCGGTGGCGCGGGCGGCGTCCATCAGGGCGTCGAGGTCCAGTCCGGTGCGTACGCCGGACTCCTCGAGCATGTAGACGAGCTCCTCGGTGGCGATGTTGCCGCTCGCGCCCGGCGCGAACGGACAGCCGCCGAGCCCGCCGATCGAGGAGTCGAGCTGGGTGACCCCGGCCTGCACCGCGGCCAGGGCGTTCGCCTGCCCGGTGCCGCGGGTGTCGTGGAAGTGGACACCCACGGGCACACCCGGGCAGGCGCGCCGCACGGCATCGAGCAGCTGGACCACGCGCATGGGCGTCGTCGTCCCGATCGTGTCGCCCAGGCACAGCTGGTCGGCCCCGGCGGTCACGGCGGCCCTGGCGACGTCGACGGTGCGAACGACGGGTGTCCGGCCGTCGAACGGGCAGTCCCAGGCGGTGGCGATGATGACCTCCAGTGAGCCACCGGCACCGTGGGCGAGGCCGGCGATCTCCGGCACGGCGCCCACGGCCTCGGCCGTGGAGCGCCCGGCGTTGGCCCGGCTGTGGCTGTCGGCAGCGGAGACCACGTACTCGAGGTCCGCGACCCCGGCGTCGACGGCGCGCACCGCGCCCCGCGGGTTCGCCACCAGCGCCGACCAGTGCACGCCGCCCCAGCGCGACAGCTCGGCCGCCAGCTGGTCGGCGTCGGCGAGGGCCGGCACGGCCTTCGGCGAGACGAAGGACGTGGCCTCGATGCGCCGCACGCCGGTGGCCACCAGCGCCTCGAGCATCGAGAGCTTGGCGGACAGCGGAACGGGCGCCTCGAGCTGCAGTCCGTCGCGCATCCCCACCTCGCGCACGTCGACCGCGCCGGGAAGCACCAGATCGAACTCGTTCACGTCCCGCCTCCTGCACCGTCTAACCGTGGCCGTTCCGTTACAACCATCCAGCATCCTGCACGGGCGCGAAGTACCCCTTTTAGGCAACCCGGAACGGTTGGAATGCATCAGCCGAGCAGATCCGGGGGACCGTCCCGCAAGATGTGCACAACCGACGGAGGTAGGAAGTGATCGAGGTGGTGGACGCGCTGCCCCCTGCCGATCGGCGTAGCGCGTTCGCCAACGCGCCGATGGGCATCGCCCTGACCACGCCGGCCGGCGTGCTGGTCGATGCCAACCCCGCCCTGTGCGCCCTGCTGGACCAGCCGGCCGAGCAGCTCTCCGGCCACTCCCTGCTCGACTTCGTGCACCCCGACGCCCGCGCCGCGGCGGCCGAGGCCCACGGCGTGCTCACCGCCTCCCGCTCCCGGCCGATGCGGCTCGAGACGCAGCTGGTCCGGCCCGACGGCAGCGAGGTGCCCGTCCAGGTGACCGCCTCCTGGGTGGAGGAGTCCCCGGAGAACCAGGCCGCCCACCTGGTCATGATCGTCGAGGACATCACCGAGCGGAAGGAACTGGAGGCCCAGCTCCTCCACCGCTCGCTGCACGACGCGCTGACCGGCCTGCCGAACCGACTGCTGTTCCAGGACCGGCTCTGGCACGCCCTGGAGCGCGGCCAGCGCGAACGCACCCCCACCTGCGTCCTGATCATGGACCTCGACGGGTTCAAGGCGATCAACGACGAGCTGGGCCATCCCATGGGCGACCTCGTGCTGATCTCCTTCGCCGAGCGGCTCCGCTCGGTGCTCCGGGCCAGCGACACCGCGGCCCGCCTGGGTGGCGACGAGTTCAGCATCGTCTGCGAGAACACTGAACCCGCCGACGCGGAGGTGCTCGCCGAGCGGTTGCGGTCGGCGGTCACCGAGCCGCTGTCCCTCAGCGGCACCGACGTGTCGGTCGGCATCAGCATCGGAATCGGCTCCGCCCCGGGCGGAGAGGAGCCCGCGGAGGTCTACGAGCGGGTCGTCCGGGAGGCCGACGACGCCATGTACGCGAACAAGGCGAGCCGCCGCCGCTGACCCGGTCCGGCCCGGTGCCGTACCGGACGCGCGGAACAACGTGGGAGGCGCCGAACGGTCAGCGCGGCCAGCGCGCGATCACGTTCCCGAACACCGCTGCCGCCTGCTCGAGCTCGCTGCGCTCCACGTACTCGTCGCGGGCGTGCATGACCGCGGGGGTGCCGGGGCCCCACACGACGATCGGCGCGCCCTGCACGACGTCGACCAGCACGGAGGCGTCGGTGAAGTAGGTCGCCGGCTGCTGCAGCTTGGGCCCAGGCAGGCCGGTGACCCACGGGTCGTCCGCCGGCGTTCCCACCGGCGGCAGGTCCACCCGCACCTCGACCTCGGCCACCTCCGGCTGTCCCTGCCACCAGCGGAGCAGGTCGTCCCCGGCGGCGACCGTACGCATGTCGACGAGCACCTCCGCGCGGTCCGGGACCACGTTGAACACCGCTCCACCCGAGACCGCACCGGGGTTCCACGTCTCGGTGCCCAGGAACGGGTCGGTGCGCAGCGGGATCTGTCCGCCGGCGCGGGCGAGGAGAGCGGCGAGATCCAGGACCGCGTTGTGCCCCCGCTCCGGCGTGCTGCCGTGCGCCGCCCGGCCAGCGGTCCGGACGGCCAGCCACAGCGCCCCCTTGTGGCCGAGCACGACCTCGTTGCCGGTCGCCTCGGGCACGATGACCGCCCCGATGCGCTGCTCGGCCACGGCGGGCGCGGCGGCCGCGGCGCCCTTCGAGCCGATCTCCTCGTCGCTGGTGAGCAGCAGCGCCACGGGGATCTCCGGATCGGCGTCGGCCAGCGCCACCGCCGCCGCGACCAGGCCTGCCTTCATGTCGCTGCCGCCCCGACCCCACACCCGGCCCCCGTCGAGGTCGGCGCCGAACGGATCCCGCTGCCACTCGCCGGCGTCCGGGACGGGCACGGTGTCGACGTGGCAGGCGAGGAGCAGCTGCGGCCGCGCCGGGTCGGTGGGTGTCCGGAGCAGCGTCCAGGGATGGTCGGGGTCCTGGCCGGAGGTCACCTCCAGGTGCCGCGCCTTGTCCCTGAGCACGTCGACGACGACGCCGAGGGCGTCGCGCTGCGGCCCCGGATCCCCCGAGACGGTGCGGGAGCGGATCAGGTCTTGCACCAGCTGGACCGGATCGACGGCGGTGGTCATCGGGCTCCTCCCAGGGCTGCCGCCACCACCGCGCGGGCCTCCTCCTGCACCCGCGCCAGGTGGTCCCGGCCGTTGAACGACTCGGCATAGATCTTGTACACGTCCTCGGTGCCCGAGGGCCGGGCGGCGAACCAGGCGTTCTCGGTCACCACCTTGAGCCCGCCGATCGGGGCGTCGTTGCCCGGGGCGCTGGTCAGCCGGGCGACGATGGGCTCGCCGGCGAGCTCGGTGGCCGTGACCGCCTCGGGAGAGAGCCTGCCCAGGGCCGCCTTCTCCTCGCGCGACGCCGGCGCGTCGATCCGGGCGTAGGCCGACTCGCCGAAGTGGTCGGTCAGCTGCTTGTGCAGCTTCGAGGGGGAACGGCCCGTCACGGCCTGGATCTCGCTGGCCAGGAGCGCCAGCAACATGCCGTCCTTGTCCGTCGTCCACACGGTGCCGTCACGGCGCAGGAACGACGCGCCCGCGGACTCCTCGCCTCCGAAGCCGACCGAGCCGTCGATCAGGCCGGGGACGAACCACTTGAACCCGACCGGCACCTCCACGAGCGGGCGGCCGAGATCGGCGACGACCCGGTCGATGAGCGAGCTGGACACCAGCGTCTTGCCCACGGCGGTGGCCGGGGACCACTGCGGCCGGTGGCTGAGCAGGTAGGCGATGGCGACGGCGAGGAAGTGGTTGGGGTTCATCAGTCCGCGGTCGGGGGTGACGATGCCGTGCCGGTCGGCGTCGGCGTCGTTCCCGGTGGCGATCTGGAACTCGTCCTTCCGGCCGACCAGGGACGCCATCGCGGACGGGGACGAGCAGTCCATGCGGATCCTGCCATCCCAGTCCAGAGTCATGAAGCGCCAGGTGGGGTCGACCAGCGGGTTGACGACGGTGAGGTCGAGCCGGTGCCGTTCGGCGATGGCCGCCCAGTAGTCGACGCTCGCTCCCCCGAGCGGATCGCCGCCGATCCGCACGCCGGCCGACCGGATGGCGTCGAGGTCCACGACGGCCGGGAGCTCGTCGACGTAGGTCCCGAGGAAGTCGTAGGACTCCGCGTCCCGGCGGGCCTGGTCGAGCGGGACCCGGCGGACGCCGCTGAGTCCCGCGCGCAGCAGCTCGTTCGCGCGGCGGGCGATCCACCCCGTGGCGTCGGTGTCCGCCGGTCCGCCGTCGGGCGGGTTGTACTTGAACCCGCCGTCGCGGGGCGGGTTGTGCGAGGGCGTGACGACGATGCCGTCGGCTCGTCCCGTCGTCCTCCCCCGATTGGCGGCCAGGATCGCATGGCTGACCGCCGGTGTGGGGGTGTACCGGCCGGCGGCGTCGACCAGCACCGTCACGTCGTTGGCCGCGAGCACCTCCAGCGCGCTGGCCCAAGCGGGCTCCGACAGCGCATGGGTGTCGCGGCCCAGGAACAGGGGGCCGTCGTAGCCCTGTGCCGCCCGGTACTCGCAGATGGCCTGGGTGGTAGCCAGGATGTGTGCCTCGTTGAACGCGGCGTCGAAGCTGGAGCCGCGGTGCCCGGAGGTGCCGAAGGAGACCTGCTGGGCGGGCTCGGCGGGGTCGGGCTCGACGGTGTAGTACGCGGTGACGAGCGAGGCGACGTCCACGAGGTCTTCGGGCTGTGCGGGCTGTCCGGCGCGGGGGTCGGTCACGGCGTCGATCTTGGCGTGTCCCGGTGCTGTGCCGCGACCCCAGGCTCCACCGGCCGCGCCGTCGCGCCGAGGGCGAAAAGCCCTTGCGGTCTTGTCGGTACCGAACGGCATCCTGACCCCATGACGCCGGACGACCGAGCCAGATCGACCCCGAGGGCGACCGCGTGACCGCGGCCCCGGCGGTCGAGGCCGTCGAACTGGTCAAGCAGTTCGGGGAAAACCGGGCCGTGGACGACGTCAGCTTCGTCGTCCCGGCCGGCACCGTCCTCGGCCTGCTCGGCCCCAACGGCGCGGGCAAGACGACGCTCGTGCGGATGCTGACCACGCTGAGCGTGCCCACGAGCGGCACCGGGCGGGTGGCCGGCTTCGACATCCTCCGGCAGCCCAACGAGGTCCGCCGCAGCATGGGGCTCACCGGCCAGGCGGCGACCGTCGACGAGCTCCTCACCGGCCGCGAGAACCTCAGGCTCATCGGGGCGCTCTACGGGCTGCCCCGGAAGTACGTCGTCGAGGCCACCGAACGGCTCTTCGACCGCTTCGACCTCGCCCATGCCGCCGACCGGATGGCCAAGACCTATTCGGGGGGCATGCGCCGCCGGCTCGACCTGGCGGTCAGCCTGCTGGCCGCGCCGCCCATCCTGTTCCTCGACGAGCCGACGACCGGGCTGGACCCGCAGAGCCGGTCGGGGCTGTGGGCGGTGCTCCGCGAGTTGGTGGACGAGGGCACCACCCTGGTCCTGACCACCCAGTACCTGGAGGAGGCCGACCACCTGGCCGACGAGATCGTGGTGGTCGACAAGGGCAAGGTCATCGCCGCGGGCACCCCCACGCAGCTCAAGCACCAGGCGGGCAGGGCCAGCGTCGTGGTCACCCTCACCTCCGCCGCGGACCTCGACGAGGCGGCCGCGCTGATGCGCGCCCACTCGCCGGAGGTGCACGTGGAGCGGGGCAGTCGCCGGTTGACCGCGCAGGCCGCTGGGCTCGGGGACATGACTCGGATCGCCGCGGTCTTCGAGCGCAGCGGCATCGAACTGGACGACCTGGGCCTGGCCAGGCCCAGCCTGGACGACGTCTTCCTGCACCTCACCGGCCACCGCGCCGAGGCCGAGCCGGCGTCCGGGCCCACGGCTGCTACCGACCAGTCCACCCAGGGAGCCACGCCGTGACCGCCGTCCAGACCGCCCGCACTCCGGTCGCCCGGCCGCCGATCCACCCGCCGTCGCTCCTGCGGGCCAGCTCGACCATCGTCTGGCGCAACCTGCTGCACATCCGGCGGATGCCCGAGATGCTGCTCGACGTCACGGTGCAGTCGGTGATGTTCGTACTGCTGTTCGCCTACGTGTTCGGCGGGGCGATCGCCGTGAGCGGCAGCAACTACCGGGAGTTCCTGCTGCCGGGCATCATGGTCCAGACCATGGTCTTCTCCTCGGCCATCGTGGCGATGGGGCTCACCAGCGACCTGCAGAAGGGCATCGTCGACCGGTTCAAGTCGCTGCCGATCCCACGGTCGGGGGTGCTCGTGGGCCGCAGCATCTCGAGCCTGATCCATTCCAGCATCGGCGTCGTCGTGATGGGGCTGACCGGCGTGCTCATCGGCTGGCGCATCCGCAACGGTGTGGTCGACGGCGTGCTCGCGTTCCTGCTGCTGCTGCTGTTCGGCTTCGCGCTGATCTGGCTGGGCATCTGGGTCGGGTCGCTGATGCGCACGGTCGAGTCCGTACAGGGCTTCATGTTCACGGTGATGTTCCCGCTGACGTTCGTGGCCAACACGTTCGCGCCCACGGAGACCATGACGCCGTGGCTGCGCACGATCGCCGAGTGGAACCCGGTCTCCGCGCTCACCCAGGCGTGCCGGGAGCTGTGGGGCAACGGCCCGCCCGCCACGGCGGACGCCGCGTGGCCCCTGCAGCACCCGGTGATGGTCTCGGTGGCGTGGTTACTCATCTTCATCGCGGTCTTCGCGCCCCTGGCGGTCTCGGCATTCCGCCGCCGCTTCCGCGACTGACCCGGCACCCAGCCCTCAGTCCTCCACCGCGTCGAGGAAGGTTCGCAGCGTCTGGAGGAACACCTCGGGCTGCTCGCTGTGCACCCAGTGACCGGCGTTCTTGATCCTCACCAGCCGGGTGCTGGGGAAGAGCTGGTCCATGCGCGCCCGGTCCCCCGGCAGGATGTAGGTCGAGTTCACCCCCGCGATCCACAGCACCGGTCCGTCGAATCTTGCTCCGGAACGCGGTTCGGGAAAACTGCGCAGGTGGGCCAGGTCGCGGCCCAGCGCCTCGAGGTTGAGCCGCCAGCGCCAGCCACCGTCGGCGCCCACACCCGCGCGGACGAGGCTCTGCAGCAGGAACGACCGCACCATGCGGCTCGGCACCGCGGTGCGCAGGGCGGCCTCTGCCTCGTCGCGGGTCTTCAACCGGTCGAGGTCCACCGCCCGCATGGCGGCGATGAACGCCGCGAACGGAGAGGCCTCCTCGTCCGGGTCGTCTGTGCGCCCACCGGACTCGGGGTAGTCGACCGGGGCGACGTCCACCACGACCAGCGCGCGCAGCAGCTCCGGATGCCGCAGCGCGAGCTGCATCGACACCTTGCCGCCCATGGAGTGCCCGACGAGCGTGACCGGCTCTCCGAGGGCACGGAGCTCGGCGGCGACCAGCTCGGTCATGTCCAGGTAGTCGACCCGGTCCCGCCACGGGGACTGCCCGTGGTTGGGCAGGTCCAGCAGGGTCACGCGGTGGCGGTCGGCCAGCCCCTTGGCAACGGTCGTCCAGTTCTTGCCTTGGCCGAACAGCCCGTGGACGAACACCACCCGCGGCCCGGACTCCCCGACCGTGCGCGCCGCCAGGCGCTCGTCGTCGGCCGGCTCGTCACTCACGCGGCGATTCCACCAGACGCCGACGCGGTCGGGAGGCCCGGCGCGTCGCCGGACTCCGCCGATCCGGCCCCGCACACTGCAAACTTCGCCGACGAAGGGAACGCACCCCATGCCGGGACGGCGCCACCGGGCCACGCCGAGCAGCCGGGGCACGGCGAGCAGGAAGCCGAAGCCACGGCCGGAGGCTCCCGTCGCGGGACCGGGGGAGCGGGTCTGGGTGCTCGCGGTCCCCTTCCGGGCCCCGGCTCCCGGCGCGGTCTGGCACGCCGGCCTCCAGGCGCACGTCTGGGTGGGCGCCGAGCTGCCTCCCGCCCTCGCCCCGTACGACCCGCCGCCGTACACGGTCGAGCGCTTCCTCGAGGACGAGCTCAACGAGAAGCCACGACCGGTTCCGCTGGCCCGGCCGCTGATCCCGCGCGACCAGCAGTGCGACGGCGCCGACGTCGTGGCCGCGCACGCGGCCGCGGGCGGGCGGGTCTTCCTGCTGGGTGACGACCCGGGCGTGGGGAAGACGGGCACCGCGATCCTGGCGGCGAAGGCGCTCGCCGAGCATCGGGACGTCCGGACGGTCCTGGTCGTTGCCGACCGCCCCGCAGCGATCACCATTCCGCACTGGGCGCGGTCGATCGCCGGGTTCGGGGACGGCGGCATCCGCTGGTGCGTCACCACCTGGGACCGGCTGGCGAAGGTGAGCAAGCTGCGGTTCGACGTCGTCATCGCCGACGAGGCGCACATGGTGCGGCACACCACCACCCAGCGCTGGAAGCACTGGAGAGCCGTCTCCGGTGCCGGCCGGGCGAAGGACGCGCCCTACGTCCTCGCCGCCACCGCTACGCCGGCCCACACCCCTCTGGAACTCCCCTATCTCGCGCCGCAGTTCGCCGTCCACCACGGCGAGCCCCTGCGCGAGTGGGCGGACCTGCCGAAGAAGCTCGCCCACTCCGGGTTCCACGTGGAACGGAGCCGGTACGGCTGGCAGTGGACCGAGGACGCCGACGAGCGCCGTGCGGACCTCGCCCGCCTCCAGGGCTGGCTGGCCGACGCCGCCCCGCCGGCGATGCTGCACCGCCCGGCGCCATGGGGGCCGGTATCGGTCACCGGGACGCCGGTCGCTCTGACGCCGGCGGAGCGGGCCGCGTACGACTCCGAGTGGTCGGAGTTCCGCGCCGAGATGCAGCTCGCCCGGCGCGCCCGGCAGAGCGCCAAGGGCCGGGCGGCGCTGATGCGGTTCCGGCAGAAGGCCGGCCTCATCCGTGTCCCGGCCACCGTCGACTGGGTGAAGGCCCAGGTCGAGGCGGGGCGCCAGGTCGCGGTGTCGGTCGAGTTCGTCGAGACGGCGGCCGACCCGATCCGGGAGGCGCTGCTGGACGCCGGGGTCCCGGTGGCCGGGATCTACGGTCGGGACGGGTCCGGCCGTGGTCCTGGGGATCCGGAGGCCGAGCGGCTCCGCTTCCAGCGGGGCGAGGCGCCGGTCTGCGTCCTGACCGTGACGGCATCGATCAGCCTGCACGCCGGCGAGCTGCTGCCCGACGGGTCACACGCCACGGACTCCCCGCGCGTGGGCCTGTTCCACCAGCCCAGGTTCTCCGGGATCCAGGCGCGCCAGGTCACCGGCCGCACCCATCGCGACGGGAAGACGTCGCCGTGGCGGATCGCCTTCGCCGAGGACACCGTCGAGGAGCAGGTGGCCCGAGTGATGGTCGAGCGGCTGGCGGTGAGCGGTTCGGCCGCGGGGGCCGACACGTCCTCCCTCCGGGAGATCGCCGAGCTGCTCGACGCCGACTGGCTCCCGGCCGCCGCCCTCAGCGAGTGAGGACTGCCGCTAGGGCTCAGGGGACGAGGACCGCCCGGCCCATCACGCGACCGGCACGCAGCTCCTCGAGGACGCCCGGAGCTTCGTCCAGGGGGTGCTCGGTGACCGGGGTGCGCAGCCGGCCTCGCGCGGCGAGGTCCAGCGCCTCGACGAGCTCGGACCGGCGGTTGCCGACCGAGGTCACGATGCGCTGCTCGGGGACGACGAGGGACAGCGGATTGATCTCCACCGTGTCGAAGCTGTAGCCGATGTAGACCAGCGTGCCGCGCTTGCCCAGGACGGCGAGCGCCGCCGCGCTGGTCTCCTTCGTGCCGACCAGTTCAAAGACGACGTCCGCGCCGGCGCTGCCGGTCGCCTCCCGGATCGCCGCGACGACGTCTTCAACGCCGGCCTGCACCGTTGCCTCCGCGCCGAGCTCCCGTGCCAGCGCGAGCCGATCAGCATTCCGGGCGACGGCGATCGGCCGCGCTCCCGCTTCGCGCAGGACCTGCACGAGGGCGAGGCCCACGCCCCCTGTGCCGTAGACGACGGCGGTGTCACCGGGGCGGATCTGCGAGACGTCGACCGCGTGCACGGCCGTGGCGCCGCTGCAGCACAGCGTCGCCGCCGTGGGCAGGTCCACGCCGTCGAGGACGCGGACCGCCGACGACGAGGGAACGACGACCGACTCGGCAAAACCGCCGTCGGTGACGAACGCGAGGAAGCCCAAGGGCGCATCGCAGAGGTGGTCGTCGCCGGCACGGCAGCGCGCGCACTCGTGGCAGGGGTGGAAGTAGTGGATGGCGACGCGGTCGCCCACCGCCACCTCGGTCACCCCTTCGCCGACCTCGGCCACCACGCCGGCGACCTCGTGGCCGAGGGTGATCGGGGTCTTCGCCGGGGCGAGCAGCCCGTCGAGGAAGTGCAGCTCGGTGCCGCAGACCCCGGCGGCGGCGACGTCCACCATGACCTGGCCCGGGCCGGGCCGCGGCGTCTCGACGTCCTCGACGACCGGAGGACGGCCCTGGGCGTGAAAACGGACAGCGCGCATCTGGATTGCCTCCCTACGCCGGCATGACCCGGACAGGTTCGAACGGTCGGCGGCCCCAGCCGCCCTCTCAGCCCATTCGGATGGGCTCCCGTGGTACGGCGCGCACCCTACCCCCGTCCCCGAGCGGCTTCGCCGGCCAGGCTGTTAGGTTCGGTGGCGTACGTGGCACGGGGTGTCCCACCGGGGACTGAGAACACACCCGCCGAACCTGCTCCAGTTCGTACTGGCGAAGGGATGTCACCGGCATGGAAGCCGTCGATCTCAGCAATGGCCTGCGGGCCGCCCGCGATGCGCTGCGCGCCGACGCGCCGCTGGTGCAGTGTCTGACCAATACCGTGGTCCAGACGCTGACCGCCAACGCCCTGCTGGCCGTGGGTGCCGCGCCGGCGATGGTGGATGCCCCCGAGGAGGCCGGCGACTTCGCCGCCGTCGCCTCGGCCGTCCTGGTGAACGTCGGGACCGTGCACGCGCGCACCGCCGAGGCGATGCGGCTGGCCGGACGCTCGGCGGGAGGAGCCGGGACCCCGTGGGTCCTCGACCCCGTCGCCGTCGGCGGCCTGGCCTACCGGACGGCGCTGGCCGCGGAGCTGGTCGAGCTGCAGCCCAGAGTGGTGCGCGGCAACGCCTCCGAGGTCATGGCGCTGGCCGGTGCGGGCGCAGGTGGCCGGGGGGTGGACAGCACCGCGGGCACTGACGACGCGGCGAAGGCGGCGGCTGAGCTGGCCGGACGGACCGGCGGGGTGGTCGCCGTCAGTGGCGAGGTCGACCTGCTCACCGACGGGAACCGGACCCTGCGGGTCGGCGGGGGATCGGTGCTGCTCACCCGCACCACCGGGGCCGGCTGCGCGCTCGGCGCCCTGGTGGCCGCCTACCTCGCCGTCACCGACGACGCGCTGCTGGGTGCAGCCGCCGCCCACGCGCACGTCGCGTTGGCCGCGGAGCGGGCCGCCCGCAGCGCGACCGGACCGGGGACCTTCGCCGCCCACTGGCTGGACGCGCTGGACGCCGTCGACGGCGAGGCGTTGAGCCGGGCCGAGGTCCGGACGGCGGGATGAGACACCCCTTCGACCCGACGCTCTACCTGGTCACCGACAGCACGCTGTGCAGTCCCCGGCCGGTGGCCGACGTCGTCCGGGCCGCGGTGGCCGGCGGGGTGACCGCCGTTCAGGTACGGAACAAGGACGCCTCCCGCCGAGACCTGCTCACACTGACCCGTTCGGTGCAGGCGGCGGTCGCCGACCACCCCCAGGTGGCGGTCGTGGTCAACGACGCGGTGGACGTCGCACTGCTGGCCGGCGCCGACGGTGTCCACGTCGGGCAGGACGATCTGCCGGTCCAGGAGGTGCGGGCCCTGGTGGGTCCGGACCTGCACGTCGGGCTCTCGGTCTCCTCGACGACCGAGCTCGACGTCGCACTGGCGCTGCCGGCCGGCACGATCGACCTGCTGGGACTGAGCCCGATCTGGGACACCCCGGTGAAGCCGGATGCCGCGCCCGCCCTGGGTGTTGCTGGGGTCACGGCGCTGGCCGCGACCGCGCGAGCGGCGGGCATGACGGCTGTGGCGATCGGCGGGATCACCGTCGACCGCGCCGCCGAAGCCGCCGCCACCGGGGTCGACGGCCTCTGCGTCGTCTCGGCTATCTGCGCCGCCTCGGACCCGGCGGCCGCCGCCCGAGACCTGCGTGCGGAGATCGCACGGAGCCGCACGGTCGGGATCGCGTCGTGATCCCGGTCGCGCTCACCGTCGCCGGCAGCGACCCCAGCGGCGGCGCGGGCATCCAGGCGGACCTGAAGACCTTCAGCGCGCTCGGCGCGTACGGGACCGCCGTCCTCACCGCACTGACCGCCCAGAACACTCGGGGGGTGACCGGCGTGCACGCGGTTCCCGCCGAGTTCGTCGGCGAGCAGCTGCGGACCCTGCTGGACGACGTCGACGTGCACGCCACGAAGCTCGGCATGCTGGGGACGGCCGAGGTGGTGCGCGAGGTTGCCGCCGTCCTGACCGAGCGCCGCCCCGGTCCGGTGATCTGCGACCCGGTCATGGTGGCGACCAGCGGGGACCGGCTGATCTCCGACGCGGCGGTCACCGCCATGCGTACAGAGCTGCTGCCTGTCGCGGACCTGATCACGCCCAACGTGCCGGAAGCTGCGGCGCTGCTCGACGCCGCTCCGGCCACGGACGTCGCCCAACTGCCCGACCAGGCGCGTGCGCTGCTTCAGCTCGGTCCCCGCGCGGTCCTGCTCAAAGGCGGCCACCTCGGCGGGGACGACAGCGTCGACGTGCTGGCCACCGCGGACGGGGTGTGGACGACGGCTCGTCCACGGGTAGCCACGACGGCCACGCACGGGACCGGTTGCACGCTCTCCTCGGCCATCGCGGCGCTGGTCGCCCGCTCGGGCGGCGGGGAATGGCTCCCGCTGGTGGAGCAGGCCCGGGACTATCTTCAGCGCGGACTGGAAGCGGGGGAGTCGCTCGGCATCGGTTCCGGGCACGGCCCGGTGCACCACTTCGCCGGCATCTGGCCGGGCTGAGCGCCGGAACCCGGCCGCGGCGTTCCCCGACGCCGAAGCGGCCGGCTCGCTCAGCCGAGCCGTCGCGTCACCCGGTCCCGGCCGGGTCCGGCCAGCTCGTCCGCGACGGCCCGCCGTCCCGCGACGGCCATGAGCAGGGCCTCGCCCGTTCCCCGGACCTCCGGCCCGCGCCCGAAGGTCCACTCGATGTCGGTCGCCACCAGCCGGACGTCCCGGACCCGCAGCACTCCGCGGACCACCGGAACGAACAGGGCCGTGCGCAGCGCCGGGACCAGACGCTCCGCCGGGATGGTGCGCGGTACGCCCAGGGGCCGCCGGATGTCCTGCTGGTGGATCATCCCGTCGGTCAGGCCGATCGCACCGCCCAGCCCGGCGGGAAGCCCGCTCGGCGTGAGGTGAGCCCGCAGCAGTTCCACGAGGTCGGCCGGCGTTCCTGCGGCGTTGTCCCGCAGGCCCACGGCGTTGACGCGGTCGACGAGGAACCGCCCGCGGGCGAAGCGGGCCACGAGCTGCCGCGGACCCAGCTCGTCGTAGCTCAGCGCGTGCGCCACGACGTCCCGCACGGTCCAGCCCTCGCACAGCGAGGGCGCCGCCCACTGCTCGGGGGACAGCCGCTCCAGGAGGTCCAGCAGGTCCTGGCGTTCGGCACGGGCCAGCTCCATCGCGGTCATGCGCCGGGACCCTAGGTGCCACCGACGGGACCTGTCTGCGTCCCGGCCGACAATGGGCCTGCAGAACGGGCGCGGCGGAACATGGCGCGGAGACCGAGGGGAGGTGCGGCGTGCGGCGGGAAGCGAGCATCCTCCACCTGGACCTCGACGCGTTCTTCGCCGCCGTGGAGCAGCGGGACAAACCCTCGCTGCGCGGCCGGCCGGTAGTCGTCGGCGGCGTCGGCGGGCGCGGCGTCGTCGCCACCGCCTCCTACGAGGCCCGGGCCTTCGGTGCCCGCTCGGCGATGTCCACCGCGGAAGCGCGCCGCCGCTGCCCGTCCGGAACGGCCTTCCTCGGCGGCCGCTTCGCGGCCTACCGGCGCACCTCCGACGTCGTCATGACACTGCTCCGGGAGCTGTCGCCGCTGGTCGAGCCGGTGTCCATCGACGAGGCCTACGTCGATCTCGCTGTCGGGCCCCCCACCGGCCCCCGCCACGACCTGTCCGTGGCCGGCGTGACAGCGGTGGCCGCCGAGCTGAAGGCACGCATCGCCGAGGCCACCGGCGGCGTCACCGGATCGGTGGGCATCGGCAGCTCCAAGCTGATGGCCAAGCTCGCCTCCGACATGGACAAGCCCGACGGCCTCGTCGTCGTGGCACCCGGCACGGAGCTCGAGGTGCTGCATCCACTGCCGGTCACCCGGCTGGGCGGCGTGGGTCCGGCGACGGCGGAGCGGTTGCACCAGGTGGGCGTGAAGACCGTCGCCGACCTGGCGGCGAAGTCGCTGACCGATCTGGTGGCGCTGGCCGGCCGCGCGCACGGCGCCGGCCTGTACGCGCTGGCGCGGGGCGAGGACGACCGCCCGGTGGTGCCCGACCGGGGCGTGAAGTCGGTGTCGCACGAGGAGACGTTCGAGCGCGACCTCACCGACCTGGTCGTCCTGGGCCGGGAGATCGATTCGATGGCCGCGCGAGTGGGGGAGCGGCTGCGGTCGTCCGCGTTCACCGGGCGCACGGTCACCCTCAAGCTGCGGCGTTACGACTTCACCACGATCACCCGGTCGCAGACCCTGCCCCAGCCCACCGACGACGCCCGCCAGATCGCAGCCACCGCTCGGCGCCTGCTCGCCGAGGCCGGCACGGCCGGGGGGCTGCGGCTGCTCGGCGTCGGGGTGTCGGGGCTCTCGGTGTACGCGCAGGGGGACCTGTTCGCCGACGACGTCGCGGACGACCTCGGAGCTGATGGAGCCCCCGCCGTCCTGACCGCGGAGGCCGTAGCGCCGGAGCCCGAGCCGGCCGCGACGCCGACCCCGGTGGAGAAGCGCTGGTGGCCGGGCCAGGACGTGCGGCACGACGACCTGGGTCCGGGGTGGGTCTGGGGCCGCGGGCTCGGGCGGGTGACCGTGCGCTTCGAGGGCCCGCTGACGGCACCGGGGCCCGTGCGCACGCTGGCTGCCGACGATCCCGCGCTGGGCACCGCCGAGCCACCCGACTGGCGTCCCGCCGGCGCAGGACCGGGCAGTATCGGGGCATGACCGAACGGAGCACGTGGACGCGGATGACGGCGGAGAACCCCGGTCACTCCACGGACTACATCCAGCGCTTCCGGGACCTGGCGGCGGCCGGGCACGACCTCGTGGGGGAGGCGCGGCTGGTCGACGCGATGCTGCCGCGGGGCGCACGGGTGCTGGACGCCGGGTCGGGGACGGGCCGGGTCGGCGGCCATCTGGCCGGCGTCGGGCACGAGGTGGTGGGCGTGGACGGTGACCCGGTGCTGGTGGAGGAGGCGCAGCGGGAGCACCCTGCGGCGACGTGGCTCGTCGGTGACCTGGCGGAGCTGGACCTGCCCGCGGCCGGGATTCCCGAGGCCTTCCACGCCATCGTCTGCGCCGGCAACGTGATGACGTTCCTTGCCCAGTCCACCCGCATCGAGGTGCTGCGCCGGATGCGGGCGCACGTACGGGACGACGGCCGGGCCGCGATCGGCTTCGGCGCCGGGCGCGGTTACGAGTTCGCCGACTTCCTCTCCGACGCCGCTGCCGCCGGCTGGGCGCCGGACCTGCTGCTGTCCACCTGGGACCTGCGTCCCTTCACCGACGACGCCGACTTCCTCGTCGCCCTCCTCCGGCCGGCCTGACCAGCGGGTGGCGTCGCACCGGGTCGCCGCCTGACCGCGCGGTGCCCGCCCGGCAGGGTCAGTCGTCGTGCTCCTCAGTGCCGGTGACCTCGAAGTCCTCCCCGACCAGCACGGTGAGGCGCTCGTCGTCGGTGGTCACGATGTGCGCCTCGTAGACCCCGCCCGAGTCGGTCTCGACCCGCTCGATCTCGGCGTCGGGGTACTCGGCGAGCACCGACTCGGTCACCTGGGTGGCGGTGTCGCCGGTGAGCAGCTCCTCGTCGTCCCGCTGGGGCTGCGACGGATCGCCGTTGCCCCCGTGGTGCCCGCGCCCGTGGCCACCGCGGTCGGCCTCCTGGCTGGTGGAGGAGTCGGGAGTGGTGCCCCCCTCGGCGGCGTTGGCGGTGACCGTTCCGGCGATGATGCCGCCGGCGATCAACCCGCCACCGACCAGTGCCGCCGAGCGCACCCAGGCCCGCCGGCCGATGCGCTCCCGCAGTCCGGGCCGCTGCTGCTCGTTCTCGCTGTCCATGTCGAACTCCCTCGCTCCGTCGGCCCCTCGCGGGCCGTTCGGGGTCGAGAGTCGGTCCCGCGCCTGTGGTGGAGCTGTGTGCCGCATGCGGGATGGCCGTGAACGCCGGACCGCCCGCAGGACGCCGCCGTCAGAGGACGCGGTTGTCCCGAAGCAGGCACAGCGCCTGGACCGTCCGGTGGCCGCGCCACTCCAGCCGGGCCGCGGGCGAGTAGCTGTCGAAGTCGACGGCCCAGCCGTCGTCCGCCTGTTGCCCCGCAGCCAGCCGTTCGAGGTCGGCGTCGACCACGGACGGCGCGAGCAGCGTCCGCGCGGGGCCACCGGGCAACGGCGCGAAGTCCAACGGTCGCATGTACTCGTCCGCTGCCCCGCCCGTCACGTGCAGCAGCCCGTCCGCAGGCACGCGCGCTCGGAGCCGGTGCAGGACGTCGGTGGCCCCGGGCGCGGATCGCGCCGCTGCATCGAGGAACTGCACCGCGAACGCCAGCTCCATCGGGTGCGCCGGGCCAGACCCGGCGATGGCCCGCAGGCAGTAGGTGGTCGCTCGAGCGAGCCAGGGATGGGCCGAGAGCCGGGGGATGAGGGCGGCAGCGCGATGCGCCGCACCGGCCACGATCGCGGTGATCTGCAGGGACGACGTCGTCGGGTCGGCCCCCGCCCAGAACGGTGCGCAGGCAGCCGGGTCGGAGAGCGGCAGCGCGAAAGGCAGCCCGCCGTCGGGCAGCGTCACCGACGTCAACCAGTCCGCGAGTTCGACCGCGCGTTCCGTCGCCGCCGGGCCGACATCGGCGAACACCTCCAGGGCGTGCAGCGCGCCGCCTGGCTGACTCGTGCCCGACCGCAGGTCCGGCTCGAGGCCCCAGCCGTAGCCGCCGTCCGGGTTGCGGTACCCGTCGACAGCCGCCAGCACCGGCTCCACGCCACCGTTTCCGAAGAGCAGATCGAACCGGCGACGATCCAGGACTCGGGCGTTACCGGCCAGGAAGTCGGCGGCGGTGGCGATGTCGACGAGTCCCGGCAGTCTCTTCCACGCCCCGCCGCCGTCCCGCCCGTCCCTCGCGCTCACGGAACCGCCACCCCCAGCGCGATGGTGAGGTCCAGCACCGTGCGCGGGTCCTCCAGTCGCTTGCCGTAGAGCTGCCGAAGCTGGGTCATGCGGTAGCGCACGGTCTGCGGGTGCACGAACAGCTCGGCCGCCACCTGGTCGCGGCGGCCGTGGTGCAGCAGCCAGGACCGCAGGGTCTCGACCAGCTTCTCGCGCGCCCCCGGGC
>JALYMS010000386.1 GCA_030773535.1 Actinomycetota bacterium
GAACGGTCGAGACGTCGCGGTCGCGCGCCGATCTGGTCGTGTACCTGGAGCTGCCGGAGAGGTTCCCGGACGGAACGGACGTGCCCGTCCCCGACTGAGCCAATCGCTCCAGCACAAACGACGCCCCGTCCCCCGGAGGGACGGGGCGTCGTTCGTCCCCCGGGTGCTGGCGCGGCAGGCCGCGCCGGCACCGAGGATCAGCAGTCGGAGCGGTAGAGGGCGTCCTGGTTGTCGGCCAAGTTCTCCTTGGTGATGATCGTGAAGTCGGTCTGGATCTCCGCCTCGGGCTCCTCGCCATTCAGCGAGGCCACCACCTGCTCGAGGCCCTGGCGCCCGATCTCCGCCGGCTGCTGGGCGACGAGCGCCTGGACGGTCCCGGCCTCCAACGCCTCGACCTGAGCGGGGCCGGCGTCGAAGCCGACGACGGTCACCTGCTGCTGAGCGCCGGCCTGGCGCAGCCCGGTCGCAGCACCCTCCGCCGCGAACAGGTTGGTGCCGAAGATGCCGATCAGGTCCGGATGGGCCTGAAGGGTGGAGGTGACGATCCGGGCGCCCTCGGCCGGGTCGTTCTGCGCGTACTGCGTCGGCAGGGCCGTGAACGTCGGGTCCTCGCCCAGTGCGTCGAGGAAGCCCTTGATGCGCGCCTCGTTGGTGCTGATGCCGGGCTCGTGCCCGACGACGAGCACGGTGCCGCCCTCGGGGTTGGCCTCCTGGATGGCCTCGAAGGCCGCCGCACCGCCACCCTCGTTGTCCGAGGCGACCTGGGTGACCGCCATGGACGGGTCCTCCAAGGTCGTGTCTACGAGGCCGACGGTGATGCCGGCGTCCGCGGCGGCCCTGATCGGGCGGTACATGGCGCTCACGTCGGTCGGCGCGATGAGCAGCCCGTCCGGCTGGCTGGCCACGATGCTGTCGACGATGGGGGTCTGCAGGGCCGGGTCGAACTGCTGCGGGCCTTGGACCGTCACCTCTACCCCGAGGTCCTGGGCCGCCTCCTGGATCCCGCACTCCATCGTGATGTAGAACTCATCCCCCGCCACGCCCTGGACGAACGCGACCTCGTACGTGTCCTCGCCACCACCGCCACCGCCGCCGCCGCCGTCGTCCCCGCCGCACGCGGCCAGACCGAGCGCCAGGGCCGAGACGGCCGCGATTCTTCCAGTGGTCCTTCGATTCACTGTGCTTCCTTTCGACGAGCCCCGACGGGGCGGGAGAAACGGGAGGACAAGGAACGACGGTTGCTCGCTCCACGGGCCGCCGCGGCGCGGCGGACCTGGTCGATGTAGACGGCAGCGATGAGGAACGCCCCCACGACCACCTGCTGCCAGAAGGGCTGCACACCCATGATCACGAAGCCGTTCTGGAGGACGGCGGGGATGAACAGACCGACGACCGTGCCGGCGATCGTCCCGATGCCCCCGAAGAGGCTCGTGCCCCCGATGACGACTCCGGCGATGACGTTCAGCGCGGTGTTCGACTGGCCCGCGATCGTGGTCGAGGCGAAGAACGCGAGATTCAGGATCCCGGCCAGGCCGGCACAGAACCCGGCCAGGGTGTACACGAGGACGAGGTGACGGTCGGCGCGCACGCCGACCCGCCTTGCCGCCTCGCCATTGGAGCCGACGGCGTAGGTGTAACGCCCGAACCGGGTCCGGTGCAGCAGCACGGCGCCCAGAACCACGACCACCAGAGAGATCAGCGAGAGGTACGGAATCTGGCCGAACAGGCGCCCGAAGCCGATCGTGTCCGTCAGCACCGTGGGGGCACCGCGGACGTCGATCCCGCCGGTGAGGATCTGCGCGCCGCCCAGCGCCATACCAAGCGTGCCCAGCGTGACGATCAAGGGCGGCACCTTGGCCCGGGCGACGAGCACGCCGTTCAACAGGCCCCAGAGGGTCCCGGACACGCAGGCGACCAGTAGGCCGGTGATGGCGACGCCGACGCCCTCGCCCCCGAGCGCCTCCATCGTCTTGGCCGCCACCACGCCGCTGAAGACCAGCACGCTGCCCACGGACAGGTCGATGCCGCCGGTGATGATGACGAACGTCATGGCCACGCCGATGATCGCGAGGATCGAGACGTTGACGACGATGTTGCGGAAGTTGTTCACCGACAGGAACGCGTCGGGCTCGGCCACGCTGAACAGCACCACGAGCACGAGCAGCACAGCGAGAATCTGGAAAGCCTGAGCGCTCAGGAGCCGCTGCACGAAGGTTTTCGGCGGCTCTTCCTCGGCCGGCGCGGGTCCCGCGGCCTGCTGCTGCCCCGTGACGGTGGTCACGCCGCCTCCTGGCTGATCGCCCCGGTCATGGCCCCCACCAGCTCCTCCATCGAGGTCTTGTTCGCGTCGTAGGTCGCCACCCGCCGCCCCAGCCGCAGCACTTGAATGCGGTCGGCCACCTCGATCACGTGGGGCATCGAGTGGCTGATGAAGACGACGGCGATACCGCGGTCGCGCACCCGCCGGATCAGGTCCAGCACGTTGCGCGTCTGCACGACGCCGAGCGCCGCGGTGGGCTCGTCCAGGAAGATGACACGGCTGGCCCACGCGGCGGCGCGGGCGACGGCGATCTGCTGGCGCTGGCCGCCGGACATGGAGCCCACCGGCGCGGCGAAGTCGCGCACCGTCGCCCCGAGGTCGGCGAACGCCCGGCGGGTGTGCTCCTTCATCTCGGCGTGGTCCATGAACCCCAGCCGCCCGAGGAGGCCGGACCTCATGACCTCGCGACCCAGGTACATGTTCTGCACCGGATCCAGGTGCGGTGCCAGCGCGAGGTCCTGGTACACCGTCTCGATGCCGAGCGACCGCGCCGCCGTCGGGCTGTCGATCGTGACCGGCTTGCCGTCGCTGAGCAACTCGCCCGAGTCGACCGGGAGCGAGCCCGAGAGCGCCTTGACCAGGGTGCTCTTGCCGGCGCCGTTGTCGCCGATGAGTGCGACCACCTCACCGGGGTTCACATCGAAGTCAGCGCCGTCGAGGGCACGCACGTGCCCGAACTCGCGCCGGAGGCCCCGGGCCTCGAGGGCGGGGGTCACCGCGTGCCCGTCTGTTCGTGTGGCGACATCATGGACGACGCCCCCCTTCTCCTCCGTGGTGCTTCATGTGCTGCTCCCTGTCGTGGTACAGGCCCGTGTCGTGATCCGCCGGGGAACCCGGCGGGCGTCTTCCGTCTGCCCTCTTGTCCCGTGCGCCGGAAGGCCCCGGCGGACGTAGCTCCCCGGACCCGCGCGGTACCAGACGGACCGGCACCACGACCGTCTCGGCGGGGGCGTCGAGGTCCTCGAGCCGGCGGAACAGGCGGTCCGCGGCGGCCCGGCCGATGACATCGGGGTCGTGGTCGATGACCGTGACCGCCGGCACGAGCGAGTCGGCCATCGGGAAGTCGTCGAAGCTGACCACGGCCACGTCAGTCCGGCCGCTGCCGTGCAGCAGCGGGACCAGCCCCAATGAGCAGCGCATGTTCGAGGAGAAGATCGCGGTGGGTGGCCGCGGTCCCGAGAGCAACTGCTCGGCGGCTTCGCCGGCCTCCTGCGCCGACCTGGCGCCCACGGCCACCAGCGACTCGTCGTCTGGGATCCCCCGCTCGGCCAGCGCACGGCGATAGCCGGCCAGGCGCAGCCGGGTCGTGGGGTTCCGCAGCTCGGACCCGAGGAAGCCGATACTGCGGTGACCGTGGTCGAGCAGGTGACGTGTCGCCGCTTCCCCCGCGGCCAGGTCGTCGACCAGCACGGCGTCGCTGCTGATGTCCTCCGGCAACCGGTCCACGAAGACGACCGGGGTCCGCTGCTGCGTCCCGGCGAGATAGGCGTGGCTCGGCGAAATCGGGGTGACGATGAGGCCGGCGACCTGTCGGACCAACAGGCTCTGCACGATCACGCTCTCCCGCTCGGGCACGTGACCGACGCTGGAGACCATCACCGCCAGGCCGCGCTCGTGGGCCGCCTGCTCGACCGCACTGGTGAGTCGAGCGAAGAACGGGTCGGCGAGGCTCTCGACCACCAGGCCGATCACGTCGGCGCGCCCCACCCGCAACGACCTGGCCACGAGATTGGGCTGGAAGCCGAGGTCGGCGATGGCCTGCTGCACCCGGGCGCGCGTGCTCGAGGTGACGTGCGCGTCGCGGTTGACCACTCGGGACACCGTCTTCGGGCTGACGGCAGCGACGCGGGCAACGTCACGCAGCGTGACGCGCGCGGGCAGGGCGGGCCCCCTCGGAGACAGCCGCAGGACCGTCGACCAACGGGCGGAAGGTCCTGGCGGAAAGGAGCACGGCACGCACCTTTGCGAGTCGAACGTCGCTGTTACGGGGTGACGTGCGCCATGGAACAAGTCCGTGTCAACGATGTCAACATATCGATACACGGCTGAGACACAGCTGTTTCAGACGACTAGGGTCCCTCCCCTGACCGCTCGGGCCGGCTCCGACGGCCACCCTCAGAGGAGGACCCATGACGTTGACCGGTGGTGACGAGCCGTCCGGCTCGTGGACCTCCCTCCCGGGGCACCGGGCGTGGCTGGACGGCGAGGCGGACCGGCTGCTCGACTTCGCCGAAGGCGCCGGTGACGCTACGACCGGCTTCGCGTGGCTCGATGACGACGGCCGCCCCGACCGTGGACAGCCCCCGCAGCTGTGGATCACCGCTCGGATGACGCACGTCTTCGCACTCGCCCACCTGCGTGGGCGGCCGGGGGCTGGGTCCCTGGCCGACTCCGGAGTGGCCGCCCTGGCCGGCCCCTTCCGCGACGCCGAGCACGGGGGATGGTTCTCCTCCCTGACCAGCGAGGGCGCGCCCGCCGCCACGGACAAGGCCGCGTACGACCACGCCTTCGTCGTCCTTGCCGCCGCCAGCGCCACCGCCGCGGGGCGTCCGGGCGCCGGTGACCTGCTGCGGGAGGCGCTCGCCGTGGTCGAGCAGCACTTCTGGCGGCCCGACGAGGGCCGCTGCGTCGAGAGCTGGGACCGGGCCTGGACGGAGCTGGAGCCCTACCGGGGCGCGAACAGCAACATGCACATGGTCGAGGCCTTCCTCACCGCCGGTGCCGTGACCGGCGACGACCGATGGCTCACCCGGGCCACGAGCATCGCCGAAAGGCTCGTGCACACGGCAGCCCGGGAGAACGGCTGGCGTCTCCCCGAGCACTTCGACCCCCGCTGGCAGCCACTTCCGGACTACAACGCCGATCGCAAGAACGACAAGTTCCGTCCCTACGGGTCCACCCCCGGGCACTGGCTCGAGTGGTCGCGTCTGTTGCTCCACCTCGAGGCGGCCCTGGGTGGCGACGCACCGGACTGGCTGCTGGCGGACGCGCGGAGCCTCTTCGGCGCGGCGGTGGAGGTCGGGTGGGCGCCCGACGGGGAGTCCGGTTTCGTCTACACCCTGGACTGGCAGGACCGGCCCGTCGTCGCGTCCCGGCTGCACTGGGTGCTCACCGAGGCCATCGGCGCAGCGGCCGTGCTCGTGCAGCGCACCGTCGAGGACGAGTACGAGCGCTGGTACCGGACCTTCTGGGACGAGGCCGCCGCCCGGTTCATCGACCGGGGCCGCGGCAGTTGGGTGCACGAGCTGCCCGTCGGCGACGCGGAGCCTGTCTGGTCCGGGAAGCCGGACGTCTACCACGCCTACCAGGCGACCCTGCTGCCGCAGCTCCCCCTGGCACCCGTACTGGCGGCCGCCCTGCGCCGGACCCTGCGCGACGGCTGACCCGTCACTCCGCGAGGAGCCGGACCAGCCGCTCGACCTCCTGCGCGGTCGCTGTCCTCGCCGCCCCAAAGTACTTGCGGGGGTCGACCAGAGCCGGGTCGGCGGCGAGGACCTCGCGGACCCGACCGGTGAAGGTGCCGTTCAGGTGCGTGGAGATGTTGATCTTCGTCATGCCGACCGCGACAGCCTCTCGCAGGTGGTCGTCCGGCACGCCCGAGGAACCGTGCAGCACCAGCGGCACCGGCACGGAGTTCCGGAGGGTCCTGATGAGTTCGAGGTCCAGCCGAGCGGTGCGGGTCGTCATCGCGTGGGAGCTGCCCACCGCCACTGCCACGGCATCGATCCCCGTCGCCTCCACAAACTGGGCGGCGTCCTTCGGCCGGGTCCGCACACCGGGGGCGTGGACGCCGTCCTTGCCCCCGATCTCGCCGATCTCGGCCTCGACGGAGACGCCGATGGCGTGCGCCCGCTCGACGACCCCGCGCGTGGCGGAGAGATTCTCCTCGACGGGGAGGGTGGAGCCGTCGAACATCACCGAGGTGAACCCGAGGGCCAGGGCCTGCTCCACCAGCCCGACGTCGGTGGCGTGGTCCAGGTGCACCACCACCGGCACGTCGGCCGCGTCGGCGATCTCCAGCATCGCGCGGCCGATGGGCGCCAGGGCCCCGTGGTAGCGGACAGCGTTCTCGCTCAGCTGGAGCACGGTCGGCCGCCCGGCGGCCTCCGCCCCGGTAATGATGGCCTCGGCGTGCTCGATCTGGATGACGTTGAAGGCGCCTAGTCCGCGGCGCCCCTGCTGTGCCGGGCCCAGGACGTCGGTCAGTGCTGCGCGTGCCACGGCGTGCTCCTCGGGTCGGATGTCCCCCGGGATCGTCGTGGACGGGCTCGGGGGTGGCAGGAGAGCCCAGCGGGGCGCCGGCGCGCCGGTCGCTCGGGCTGTCCGGGCGATCGGGGACGCCCGCCGCCCGGCGGCGAAAGTAGCAGCAGCCCGCTCTAGCCTGCTGAGGCGCGCGCCCGGAGCGCCGGTCGGCCCACGAGGAGGACACGTGCAAGGACCCCCCGCAGGCCCGACGATCCACGTCGTCAGCCCGAACCCTGCTCAGGACCGTCTCCAGGTGGTGCCCCGACTGGTGGTCGGTGAGGTCCACCGCGCGACCGAGGTCGTCAGCCGGCCGGGCGGCAAGGGCATGATCGTGACCCGCGGGGTGGTGCGCCTGCGCGGCCGGGCCGCGTTGCACGGCTTCGTCGGCGGTTCCGTGGGCGCGCAGATCTCGGCGGGGTGCCGGGAGCTCGGCATCGAGGACCGTCAGGTGCCGATCAACGGGGAGACCCGGGTGACGACCGTGATCGTGGACAACGCCTCGGGCACGTCCACCGTGGTCAATGAGCCAGGTCCCGAGGTGCGCCCCACGGAGGTGGATGCGCTGGTAAAGGGGCTGCTGGAGGCGGTCCGGCCGGGCGACCTGGTGGTGTGCACCGGCAGCCTTCCGCGCGGCGCCCCCGTGGACCTGTACGCGCGGTGTGTCAGCTCCCTGCGCGGGCGGGGGGTCCTGACCGTGGTTGACACCTCCGGACCGGGGCTGGCCCTGGCGGTCCGGTCCGGGCCCGACGTGCTCAAGGTCAACGAGGACGAACTCCGCGCCGACGGCGACCTCGCCGGGCCGGACGACGACCCCGCGGACCTCCCGGTCCTCATGGGCCGGGCCCTGGATGCCGGGGTCGGGGCGGTCATCGTCACCCGCGGTGCGGCCGGCCTGTCTTACCGGTCGGCGACCGAGGCGTGGGACGTGCAGAGCCCGGCCGTGTCCGTGGTCAACGCCACGGGCTCCGGAGACATGATGCTGGCGGGGTTCGTCACGGCCCTGGCACGCGGGGACGACCGGCAGTCGGCACTGCGCACAGGTGCAGCCGCCGGAGCCGCAAACGCGGCCCGGCTCGAACCGGACCTCAGTGGGCCCGACGAGGTCGTCGAGCTCCGTGCCCACGCCGAGGCCACCGCGGTGCAGGGAGTGCGCGGGTGAGCGCGAGCTTCCTGGGGATCGACGTCGGCACGACCCGCACCAAGGCGGTGCTGCTCGCGCTCGACGACTCCGCCGTCCTCGCCGCGGCCGCCGCCCCGACGCCTCAGGGCGACTCCGACGGCGTCGCCGTCCACTCCCCGCGCGCAATCAGGGACGTGGCGGTCGACGCGGCACGGCGCGCCCTCGCCGAGGCCGGTCCGGAGGCCCGCGCCGCACTGGGCGGGATCGCCGTGACATCCGTGGGCGAGGAGGCGGTACTGCTCGACGCGGCGGCCCGGCCGGTCGGGCACGTGCCGACCTGGTTCTCCGGCGTCGGGCACGGCCCCGCCCGGCAGCTGGCCGCCGAGCTGGACCGCCGCGCTCCGGTGACCGGCCTCCGGCATCCCGAGTACACCGTCCACACGCTCGCCTGGTGGGCGCGTACACGTCCGGCCCAGGCGCAGACCGCCGCGTCGATGACCGACCTGGGCAGTTGGCTGCTGTCCTCCCTGGGGCCCGGCGACCTGGTGATGGACCACTCCCATGCGTCCCGGACCGGCCTCTTCGACGCGCCCACCCGGTCCTGGCGCGCCGAGGGCCTGGACGTGGTCGGGATGGGCGGGCTGACCCTGCCCCGGTTGGTGCCCTCGGGCACCGTGGTGGGCGAGCTGGGGGCCGAGGCGGCGGCAGAGCTCGGCGTCGCGCCCGGCGTGCCGCTGGTCACCGGCGGGCACGACCACTTCTGCGGCGCCCTCGCCGCGGGTGCGCGCTCCCCCGGCGACCTGTTCATCTCGGCGGGGACCTCCGAGGCCCACCTGCTGGTGACCGACTCCCTCGACCCAGGAACGACCGCCGGCAGCGAGGTGGGCTGCTTCGTCACCGATGGCCTCTACTACCTGCACGCGGCGCTCCCCTCCGGGGCGCTGTACCTCACCTGGACCCGGCTGCTGGGTCTGGACCCCGCCACACCGCTGGACGCCCTCCTCGGGGAGGAGCCGGTCGGCAGCCGCGGCGTCCGCGGGCGGATCTCCGCCGACCGCCGACTGTCCCTGACCGGGGTGCCGGTCGACGTCGGTCCGGCGACGCTACTGCGCGCCCTCATGGAAACCACCGCTGTCGCGTCCCGGGACATGACCCGGGATCTCAGCCGCACCGCAGACCGGGCCGTCGTCCAGCGCTTGCTGGCAGGCAGGCCTGCCGAGTCCCCGGCTTGGCGGGATATCCGCGGGGCGATCGGTGAGGGCGCCGCCGTTTTCGTCGACGCGCAGGAAGCGACGGCGCTCGGCGCGGCCCACCTGGCCGTACGGGGTGTCACCGGCACGCTGCCGGTGCCGCTCCCTCGACGCCGCCTAGACCCGGACTTGCCGCTGACCCGCCGGCAGGAGTACGCCCGCGCGTTTGGCTGACGCGCGGCGGAGCGCTCGGCACGTCGACCCCAGTACACGGTTCCTCCGCGTCCCCCGATGGCAGTGGAGGCGAGGATCCGGCGCCGTCAGCGAAGCGCTGGAGGACGAGTGCCGCGCCGGATCCGAACGGCTTCGGCCCCACTCGGCCAGCATGGCTCGGTCGTGCCCGGATCGCCGCAGGCATCGGTGACGCTGATGTCCGACGCCATCCCACGGCCCTCACCCCCCAGGTTCGCGCGACGATTTCGCTGGCGTCCGCTTCGCCGAGCGCTCACAGGTGAGCCGGTTTGCGGCACAGTGGCGGACCGAGACGACCGACAGCTCACTCGATGCAATGGCGGTCAAGCGGCGCCATCGGGGTCGCGGGCGCGGAGGGGAGGTCACTCCGGACGCAGCCCCTCCGCGGCCACAGTCCCCCGGTGGCGAAGGCCTCCACTAGGTCCGCGCCCGTGGTGACAAGGACGTCCTTGCAGAACGACGGCGCCTCCACGCAATCACCGTCGGCATGAAACAGACCCGTCGCGGCGCCGACGATCGGCGCGATGCCCACGAGCTGACCAGGCTGGTGCTCGGTGTCCTGGCCATGTTCTGCGTCGTGCGTGGCCGCACGAAGGCAGAGCGCTGCTGCACCCCTTTCCAGCGCCCATCACCTTTGAGAGATCGTGCAGGTGCCATGGCCGACTCCGCCCCGCGACGTTGACTGGCACTGGTGCCTGCGAGCCTGTCTGTGTGTGTAGCTCGGGGGCCTGGGGCACTGTGCACTGCCGATGCCAGCGCGAACGTCCGAGTCCACATCGTGAGGCTCCTCGGGACGATTCCGCCCGAGGGGAGTCCCCGGCTCACCACGTTGTGCCTGCATCCCTACCAGCGGGACCGACCCGGTCAGCTGGACTCGTCCGCCCCGGTCTGCCATCCCGGCCTGCGGGGCGATCGCTGACCGAGGAAGGCGTCGACAGTTTCAAGTGCGACAGCTGCCTGCCAGGGGCTGTGCGACGAAAGCGGTGCAGAGCGCCGCCGAAACCGCGGGGGGATAGTGCCACGATCGCCGGTGGGCGGCCGCCGCCAACGGAGGCATTCCCAGCGACAAGCGGACCCGTCGCTTCGGCTCGGGCCGTGCGTCACACGGTCGGGCCGGTGCCGTTTGCGGCCCGACCCCCGCGAGGAGCCACACTCATGGCGACCGTCACCGTGTCACCGTCGCTGAACCGCTCCTGCGTGCGGACGTCCTTCTTCACCGGCAGCACGTAGCCACCGTCGCGCGGCAGTAGTGAGGTCTCCCATTCGGTGCCACCGATCCGTACGCACACCGGGATCGCGCCCCAGCCGTAGGTCGCCTCCGCCGCTTCCCCCCGGACGTAGTCACACGCGTCCGCGGGCAGCGGCAACCAGTAGAACGGCGCCGGACCACGCCACTCGAACAGCTCCGCGCTGAAGGTCGTGTCCACGCTACTCAAGGCTAGTGGTGATCATTGCTGACGGTGTCGCCTGTGTCCGGCTGCGGATCGCTGATCGGAATCGGCCCAGCCAGCGCAGCTGGTCTCGTGAACAGGGGGTTGGCTGTCCTCTTACGGGCAGCAGGCACTCAGCGGCCGATCGCTTCTTCTGCGCTACCGCCTCCGGGTTGCTGCTGCACAAAGTCGATCAGCGCTGCAATGTCACTCGGCGCGTGGGCGATGAACTCCGCGTCGGCGTCGGCCTGTCCGCGGACCACGGCGCTGCCGTCACGGCCGCGCACCAGTGGCACCTGGTCGCCGGGGGCGTACACGTCGGAACCGTGTCGCGACCACGGTCCCTCGGTGATGGCCGAAAGTCGGGCGCGAATGGCAGCGACGTCGACCTCGCGCTGAGTCTTGATCGGCTCCATGGATGGGCGACTACCCCAGCGGCACCGGCGCAAGCGGCGCCTTGCCAAGCGGTCCTGACGTTGAGTCGCAACAGGATCGCTGCGGGACGTCGGCGGGCTGCTGTCCTGGCTGTCCCACCGTTGCCGTAGCGGGTTCGTCCTTGGGACCGGGATGGGGTGTCAGCGGCCGGGTGATGCTGACCCTGTGCTGGGTGGCGAACCGTTTGGCTATGGTCGGTGCGTGGCGTCGGTCGTGAGCGCCTTCGTCGGTGGTACCCAGGGACCGTGGCGCGTCGAGCGACTCGACGCGGTGACGGGGCCCGCGCTTCAGGCTGTCGAGTGTGTGGATGTCGTGGAAGGCGCGGCCGCCACCGGTTCCTTTGCCGGGTCGGCGTGGGTGTTGCGGGGCGCGGCCAGCTACGAGAGG
>JALYMS010000387.1 GCA_030773535.1 Actinomycetota bacterium
CCGGTCCGGCGGAGCCGGCAGAGCCGCGGGACCCGCCGCCGGACCTCGCCGTCGAAGAGCTGCTCCTGCCGGAGCCGCCGGCCGGAGCGCCTCGGCGGCGGCCTCCGCCGGACCCCTGCGGCGAGGCGGCCGGCACGGGAGCGGGCTCGACGAAGGGAGCCGACGGCCCGGTGAGGGCCGCGATCTCGCGGGCACCGGGCTTGATGGCCGAGACCTCGGGGGTGATCCCGGCCTGGCGGGCCAGGGTTCGGACCTCGCCGGCCTGGTCGGGAGTCGCGATGGTGACCACCGTGCCGCCGGCACCGGCCCGGGCGGTACGGCCGGAGCGGTGCAGGTAGGCCTTGTGCTCGGCCGGCGGGTCGACGTGCACGACGAGAGCGACGTCGTCGACGTGGATCCCGCGCGCGGCGATGTCGGTCGCGCAGAGCACCCGGGTCTCCCCGGTGCTGAACGCCTCGAGGTTGCGCTCGCGGGCGTTCTGACTGAGGTTGCCGTGCAGGTCGACGGCGGGCACGCCGGCAGCGGTGAGCTGCTTGGCGAGCTTCTTTGCCTGGTGCTTGGTGCGGGTGAACAGCACACTGCGCCCGAGGCCCGAGGCCAGCTGCTGCACGATCGTCGCCTTGTCCGCGGCGTCGACGCGGAACACGTGATGGGTCATCGTGGACACCGGTGCGACCGCCGGGTCGACCGAGTGCGTCGTCGGGTTCGACAGGTAGCGCTTGACCAGCACGTCGACGCCGTTGTCCAGGGTGGCCGAGAAGAGCATCCGCTGCCCGACCTTCGGCGTGCGGTCCATGATCCGCTTGACGCCCGGCAGGAAGCCCAGGTCGGCCATGTGGTCGGCCTCGTCGAGGATGGTCAACTCGATCGCGCCCAGGTCGCAGTGGCCCTGCTGGATCAGGTCCTCGAGCCGGCCGGGGCAGGCGATGACGACGTCGAGGCCGCCGGCCAGCGCCGACACCTGCGGGTTCTGGCCCACGCCGCCGAAGATCGTGGTCGTCTTCATGCCCAGCGCGCGGGCCATCGGGTCGACAACGGCGGCGACCTGGTTGGCCAGCTCGCGGGTCGGCACCAGGATCAGCGACCGCGGCCGGCGGGGAGAGCGCTTGGTGGGAGAGGCGGCGAGCCGGGCGACCAGCGGGATGGCGAAGGCGAGGGTCTTGCCCGAACCCGTGCGGCCGCGCCCGAGGACGTCGCGGCCGGAGAGGCTGTCGGGCAGCGTCGCGACCTGGATGGGGAAGGGCGCGGTGATCCCGTCGGCCGCGAGCACCTCGACCAGGGGCGCGGGCACGCCGAGGGCCTCGAAGGTGGTGTCGGTCGGCAGCTCGGCGACCGGGTCGGTGACGGTCAGTTCGACGGGGACGACGGCGTCCCGCGCCGGAGACGTGTCGCGCTGGTGCTGCTGCTCGCCGGCCGGGCGGCTGCCGCGACCGCGGCCCCCACGTCGGCCACGGGCGCGGGTGCCGCTGTCGCTGGAGGCGGAACTGCTGGGGGAGGTCATGAAGGGTGCTCGTCCTCGGGAGTTCGGGTGGCCGCCGTCCACCTCGGCGAGCGCGAGCGCCGGCGCGCCTGCATCACTGGCAGGGCGGGACCCACATCATTCGCGAGACGTCGGACAGCCGGGCGCGCCTCGGTGGCGCAGCCTCAGCCCGACGTCGATTCCTGCCGCTCCGGATGAGCGAGGGCGGCGCCGGTAGGAACCACTCAACCAGATGTCAGGGCGCTCGGCGCTCTCCGGGGGTGAGTCGCCGGTCACATCGAGTGAACGTGTCGCCGTCCGGACCACCAACCTCACCGGGGCGGTGCCCGACCTCGCGCTGCGGGGTGAGGACGGGCACCGCACGGCGCGGTCGGTGCCTCGGAAGGCGGGGATGGTGCGAGGACTGGCAGCGGGAGTGCTCGTTCCCGCCGTTCGCCGTCCGTCATGCTGGGCGTCGTGACCGTCGCCGCCCCGCCGCGCTCCTCCCGGATCCACCCGGCGTGGTGGGTCGCCGCCGTCACCTTCCTGGCGCTCGTGGGTGCGGCCGCGTTCCGAGCCGTCCCTGGCGTGCTGATCGCGCCGCTGCGGGACGAGTTCGGCTGGTCGGTGACCACGATCTCGGCCGCGGTCGCGTTGAACATGGCGCTCTACGGTCTCACCGCCCCGTTCGCCGCCGCGCTGATGGAGCGCTTCGGCATCCGCCGCGTCGTGATGTGCGCGCTGCTCGTCGTCGCGCTCGGCAGCGGCCTGACCGTCTTCATGACCACGAGCTGGCAGCTGGTGCTGCTGTGGGGCGTGCTGGTCGGCCTCGGCACCGGTTCGATGGCGCTCTCGCTGGTGGCCACCGTGACCGGCCGCTGGTTCGTGGCCCGGCGCGGTCTCGTCTCGGGCATCCTCACTGCCGGCGGGGCGACGGGACAGCTGGTGTTCCTGCCGGTGGTCGCCCACGTCGACTCGGCGTGGGGCTGGCGGGCGGCCTCCCTCGGCACCACCGCCGCCGCGCTCGCCGTCCTGCCGCTGGTCGCCTGGCTGCTCCGCGACCGGCCGCGCGACCTGGGCGTGCTGCCCTACGGGGGAACGGCCGCGGACGACCGCATCTCGGAGGACGACGCCCCGGTGCGGGCAGGTGCCGCCCGCGCGGCGGTCCGCGGGCTGACCGACGCCGCGAGGACCCGGCCGTTCTGGCTGCTGGCCGTCGGGTTCTTCATCTGCGGCATGTCCACCAACGGGCTGGTGCAGCCGCACTTCATCCCCGCGGCCCACGACCACGGCATGCCGATCACGACGGCCGCCGGGCTGCTCGCCGTCGTCGCCGTCTTCGACATCGCCGGGACGATCTTCTCCGGCTGGCTCACCGACCGGGTCGACCCCCGGGTGCTGCTGCTGGCCTACTACGGGCTGCGCGGGTTCTCGCTGTTCCTGCTGCCGCCGCTGTTCGGGCCGGACCTGCAGGTCAGCATGATCGCGTTCATCGTCTTCTACGGCCTGGACTGGGTGGCCACGGTGCCGCCGACGCTGGCGCTGTGCCGGGAGCACTTCGGGGTGCGCGCACCGGTCGTGTTCGGCTGGGTCTTCGCCTCGCACCAGGTCGGCTCGGCGGTGGCCGCGTTCGGCGGCGGGGTCATCCGCGACGTCACAGGCTCCTACGACCTCGCCTGGTTCCTCGCCGGCGGGCTCTGCATGGTCGCCGCGGCGGCGTCGATCGCGATCCGCCGGAACCCGCCGCCGCCCCCAGAGACGGCGCTGCCGACGAACGCCACCGAGGCGGCGGCCGCCCAGGCCCACGGCTAGGTGTGCGTTCAGTGCACTAGACGCCGGCGGTGACGGCGGTGACGGCGGTGCGGCCGAGGATCAGGTCGGCCGCACGCTCGCCGATGAGGATCGAGGGAGCGTTGGTGTTGCCGCGCACCAGCGTCGGCATGGCCGAGGCGTCCGCCACCCGGAGGCCCTCGATGCCGCGCACGCGCAGCTGGGAGTCCGGCACCGCCTGCTCGTCGGTGCCCATCCGGCAGGAGGACACCGGGTGGTACAGCGACTCGAGGGTGTGCCGCACGCTCGCCCGAAGGGCGTCCCGGCCCTGCACCGCGGCGCCGGGTGACCACTCGTCGGCCAGTACCTGCGCGATCGGCCCGACGGCGGCGATCTCCCGGGCCTTCTCGACGCCGCAGACCAGCGCGTCGAGGTCGCGGGAGTCGGTGAGGTACCCGGCGTCGATCGCCGGCGCCCAGGCCGGATCGGCCGAGCGCAGCCGCACCGAGCCGCGGGAGTGCACGCGCACCAGCACGTGCAGCGCGCTGAACGCCTCGACGTCCGGGTCGACTCGGCCTGCTTCCAGAACTTCACGGGCAGGAAGTGGAACTGCAGATCCGGCTCGGGCTGCTCCGGCGTCGAGCGGGTGTAGAGCCCGGCCTCGGCGAGGTTGGAGGTGAGCGGCCCGCGACCCAGGGCCTTCCACCGGGTCAGGTTCACCGGCGACTCGGCCAGCCGGAGCGACGTGCCCGAGCGCACGGTCCACACGAGCGGCACCAGCGGGTGGTCCTGCAGTCCGCTCCCCACCCCGGGCAGGTCGTGGACGACGTCGACGCCGACCTCGCGCAGGTGTTCGGCCGGGCCGATGCCGGAGAGCAGGAGCAGTTGCGGGGTGTTGATCGCCCCGCCGGAGAGCACCACCTCCCGGTCGGCGCGGACGGTGTGCACCCGGCCGCCGGAGCGGTACTCGACGCCGGTCGCCCGGCCGCCGGAGAGCAGCACGCGGGTGGTGAGCGCACCGGTCCGGACGGTCAGGTTCGGCCGCGCCTGCGCCGGGCGCAGGTAGGCGTCGGCGGCCGACCAGCGGCGTCCCCGTCGCTGGGTCACCTGGTACTGCCCGACGCCGTCGAGGCGGGCGCCGTTGAAGTCGTCGTTGCGGGGATGGCCCGCGGCGACCGCCGACTCGACCACGGCGCGGGTCCACGGGTGCGGCGAGCGCAGGTCCTCGACCCGCAGCGGGCCGCCCACGCCGTGGTACTCGTCGGCCCCGTGGGCGTTGTCCTGCATGCGGCGGAAGACCGGCAGCACGTTCGCGTAGGACCACGAGGCGTCACCGGTGAGCTGGGCCCACTCGTCGTAGTCCGCTGCTGCACCGCGCATGTAGATCATGGTGTTGATCGACGAGGAGCCCCGAGCAGCTTGCCGCGCGGCCAGAACAGCCTCCGGCCGCCGAGGCCCGGCTGCGGCTCGGTCATGTAGTTCCAGTCCCGGCGGGTGCGCCACACCTTGTAGAGGCCGGCCGGCACCTGCACCTCGAGGACGTCGTCGGAACCGCCCGCCTCCAGCAGCAGCGCCTTCAGCGACGGGTCCTCCGACAGGCGGCCGGCGACCGCGCAACCCGCGGATCCGGCCCCGACGACGACGACGTCGAACCGCTCACCCTCAGAGGGGCCAAAAGCGTGCTTTTGGCCCCTCCGTTCGTTCACCTGTGCCGCCGTGGATCGTGCCGATGATTCGGGCGAAGGCGTCGGCGGCGGTCGCGGGACGGCCGAAGCTCATCAGGTTGACCGGCAGCGGGAAGCGCTGGCGGGTGATCGCCTTGGCGCGGTCCACGGTCCCGGCTGATCTGTCGGGAACCGCATCCATCTGCTCGGCGAGCGACATGGCACGGGAGGTTACCTACGTTGTTACCGGCGCGTAGGAAACCGTCGCCCGGTCGGGTTCAGTCCCCG
>JALYMS010000388.1 GCA_030773535.1 Actinomycetota bacterium
GACCCACGGCCCGGGTCCGGCGAGCCACCCGCCGCTTCGGTGGTCGTCGGGGTGGACGGCGGCCAAGTGGGCCGCCCAGGAGGCGGCCCGGCGCAATGCGCCGCTGCGGATCGTGTACGCCGTTCACGCGCCCCGACGTCGAGGCGCGGCCCACGAGACACATCCTGAGCTGCCCCACATCCGGCGAGTCACCGCACAGGCGTACACGGTCGCCAAGCACACCGAACCCGGCGTCCGGGCGAGCACCGAGATACGTCCCGGCGACGCGGCCACGGTGCTGGTGACGGCGGCGGGCGAAGGCCAGCTCGTCGTCCTCGGCAAGTCGACCACCGGCGCCGTCGACGAGTGGGTGCGCGCGCCGGTCGCCGTCCGGGTGTCGGCACGCTCCCTCCGACCCGTCGTCCTCGTTCCGCGCCCCCGCGGTGCCGTCGACACGGGCCGGCCGGTCGCGGCGGTGCTCGGTTTCGGGGATCCCGAGGACGACGTTCGGGTGGCCGGGTTCGCCGCCGAGGCGGCGCAGCGGGCCGGCGCTGCCCTTGCCGTGGTGCAGACCCGGCACCCCCGGTCCTGGCCGTCCGACAGCTGGACCGAGCACGAATCGGAGTGGCAGCAGCGCTTCCCGGGCCTCGAAGTGCGCCGCACCGAGCTGCCGAGCGCGACAGCCGGTCAAGTGCTCAGCTCCACGTGCCCCGCCCCGTTGATCGTGCTGAGCGCCGGCCACGGCTCCCTGATGCACCGCGAGCTCGACGGTCCGCACCGCTGGCTCCTGCGCCACTGCACCTCCCCCATGGCGCTGGTGCCGCCGGTGCACCGCCCCGAGCTGGAGCCGTGCGAGGAGATCATCGCGGTGGGCTGAGGTCCGGCGTCCGAGATCTGCCGGCGTCCAGGAATCCCACAGGCACCCTTCAGCGCTGACCCAGTGCGGAGGGCGACAGTGGAGTCCTCGCCGCGGCGAGAGGGCCGCGCGGAGGGAGGACCAGCAGTGAGCGATCACGGACCCGGCCCGGCCGGACCGGCCATCGGGCCGAACGCAGCCCCAGTGGGCGCGCCCACGACACCGGCGTCGCCCGGCGCGTGGACGGCGCCCCCCCGGACACAGCCACAGCCTCGCTACGTCGGGTACGGCGGGCAGTTTCCGGCCTACGGCGGACAGCCTCTCCCCGCGCCTGGAGCCGGCACTCCGCCCACGGACGCGTGGCCGAACATTCCCTACGGCTCGCCGGCCTTCTCTGCAGGTCCGCAGAACCCGGCCGTCCCCACACCCCGCCGGGCCGGCCGCCTGCGCATCGGCCTGGCCGGTCTGGTCGCCGGCGCTCTGATCGGTGGAGGCGCGGGCGCCGGCGTGGCCACCCTCGTCGACGAGCAGGCAACCGCGGGCGGCACGGCGCAGCCGGCGCAGAGCGTGGTCATCGAGAACCCCGAGACGGCCACCACCGCGACGGCCGCCGCCGCCAAGGCGGCACCCAGCGTGGTGACCGTGTACGTGAGCACCAGCTCCGGATCGGGCAGCGGCTCGGGGGTCGTCCTCACCGACGACGGCTACGTGCTCACCAACAACCACGTCGTCTCCGGCGAGGGAGGCGACACCGGCTCGGTCCAGGTCCGCACGGCCGACGGCACGCTCTACGACGCCTCGATCGTAGGTACGGACCCGGCGTCGGACCTGGCCGTCCTCCGCCTGGACGGCGCCGAGAGGCTCAGCCCCGCGACGTTCGCCGACTCGGACGACGTGCAGATCGGAGACGTCGCCGTCGCGATCGGCGCGCCGCTCGGCCTGTCCAACACGGTGACGACCGGGATCATCAGCGCCACCGGTCGGGCCGTGGCGACCGGATCCACCCAGGACGACGCCACGGTCCTCGACGCCATCCAGACCGATGCCGCGATCAACCCGGGCAACTCCGGCGGCGCCCTGGTGGACGGAGCGGGCGAGGTGATCGGCATCAACACCGCCATCGCCACCGTCGCCTCCGGGATGCCGGGCTCGCAGTCCCAGAGCGGGAACATCGGCGTCGGGTTCGCGATCCCCAGCAACACCGCCCAGCGCATCGCGCGGGAGATCATCGAGACCGGATCGGCCACCCGCGCCTTCCTCGGGGTGAGTGCCCGCACGGCCGTCGAGGCGCAGAACAGCGAGGTCGGGACGGGCGCGGAGATCGTGAGCGTCGAACCGGGCAGCGCCGCCGCGCAGGCCGGCCTGGAGCCCGGGGACGTCGTCACCGCTGTCGACGACCGCCCGGTCACCACGTCCACCGAACTGACCGCCGCGGTGCGCAGCAAGGCGCCCGACGACGAGGTGACGCTCACCGTCCGCCGCGGGAACGGGGCGCAGACCGTCGAGGTGAGGCTCGGCTCGACCAGCTGACCGGGGCCCCGGGGTCCCGTCCGGCTCCCCGCGGGTCCCTAGGCTGGGGCGGGTGCCCGAACCCCGACCGTCCATCCCCCTCGCGAGGTCCCTGGACGACCCGCAGCGGGCCGCCGACCTCGCCCGGATGAAGCGGCTGGCGACGGGTCTGTTCGTCGCCGCCGCGGTCGTCTTCCTCGGCTGCGTCCTGCTCGGCGAGGGCGCGGGCGCCTGGGTGGGCTACGTCCGGGCCACCGCCGAGGCATCGATGGTGGGCGCGCTGGCCGACTGGTTCGCCGTCACGGCGCTGTTCCGGCATCCCCTGCGGCTGCCGATCCCGCACACCGCCATCATCCCGCGGAAGAAGGACCAGATCGGGACCAGCCTTGGCACCTTCGTCCAGGAGAACTTCCTGACGACCCGGGTGGTCGAGGAGAAGCTCGCCACCGTCGACGTCCCGGGCCGCCTGGGCGCCTTCCTCGCCGCACCGGGCCGCGCCGAGCGGCTGGCCGGTGACGCCGGAGTGGCCCTGTCCGGGCTCACCGAGCTGCTGCGGGACGACGACGTCCAGCCGGCCGTCGCCGCGCTGGTCGATCGCAA
>JALYMS010000389.1 GCA_030773535.1 Actinomycetota bacterium
AGCGTCACGGCCAGCGCGATGGTGGCGCCGTCGGACCAGCCGAGCGCCGTGCCGATGACCATGCCGAGCACCTCACCGATCGCACACCCGGTGAGGCAGTGCAGCGTCGCGCTGACCGCGAGCCGGGTGAGCTCCCCCCGGGCGTCCAGGTTCCCGGCTCCGTCGGCGTGCGTCGTCAGGTGGTGGTGGTCGTGCATGCCCACGTCCGTCCCCATCCATCAGAATGTCGATGCCGTCCAGTATACCCCCCCAGGGTACCCGGCCCAAGCCTCTACGCCGTCACGGCCGTCCAGCCGGAGCGGTGCGGGCATACGTGTACCGGTATACCCTGGGGGGGTACGACCGGAGCGAGGGAGTGGCGGATGCGCGACGTGTGGGGGGCGCTCGTCGCCCTCACCGCCGTCTTCCTCCTGCACGGAGTACAGTGCGCGGGCCACGACTCCTCGTCACGGACCGACGAAGGCGCCACGACGGCCCTGTCGTCACTGGCTCCGGCCGCCTCCGGCCTGCACCATTCCCCCTCGGAGGTGGGAGCACACGCATCCCCGGTGGCGTCGGACCGGATCGGACCGGGATCTGCGGGGACGCAGCAGCCGCACACCTCCCCCGGTGAACTGGCGGCGGCCTGTCTCGCCGTCCTCTCGGCCGGACTGGCGCTCCTGGTCGCTCTGCTGCTCCGGCCGGGAACCGTTACCGGGCAGTCCCGGTCATGGGCCTGGGCGCAGCGCTGGGCCAGCGCGCCAGCTCTGCTGCGACCACCGGATCTCTTCACCCTCTGCGTCCTGCGGAACTGAGCCGCCCTGCCGTGCCACCGGATCGACCGACGCAACGGCTTCCACCGACCGCTCAGACCTCACCCCAGGAGACCGCAGTGAATGCACCGACCCGTTTCTCCCGCCTGCTCGGAGCCGCCTTCGTGGCAGGAACGATCACCCTCACCGGCTGCTCGACAGGTATGCAAGAACACGGCTCCTCGGCCCCTGCCGGCCAGGACGCAGCCTTCAACGATGCCGACGTCGCGTTCGCGCAGGGGATGATCCCGCATCACGAGCAGGCCATCGAGATGGCCCAGCTGGCCGAGGACCGTGCCGGGGATCCGCGGATCTCCGACCTGGCCGCACGCATCGAGGCGGCGCAGGCCCCCGAGCTCGACACCCTCGAGGGGTGGCTCGCGGACTGGGGCGCCGAGCCGGAAGGAGACGGCGGTCACGACGGACACGGCGGATCGTCGATGGGCATCATGAGCCAGGAGGACATGGACGCCCTCGGCACCGCCTCCGGCGCGGAGTTCGACCAGTTGTTCCTCGAGCAGATGATCGAGCACCACACCGGCGCCGTCGAGATGGCGGAGACGGAGCTGGACGAGGGCGAGTTCGCCGACGCTCTCGAGATGGCCGAGTCGATCCGCACCAGCCAGGCCGAGGAGATCACCGAGATGGAGCAGCTCCTGGACGAGCTCGCGGGCTGAGTCCGGGGTCCGGGGCCGGCCAGGATCGTCGCGCCGGTCCCGGACCGTCGGCGCCGGCGGCACGCGGAGTCGAGTCAGGAATGGTCCTCACCGTGGGCGGTACGCGCGGTCGCCGGACCGCTGCGGACGAGCCCGGCTCGGTCAACGCTGGAGTCGGGCGAGAGCGGCCGCGAGCTCGTGCAGGTCGGAGATCTCCAGTTCCGGCTGCGGCCCCGTCGGGTCCACGGAGTGGCCGGGCCGACGGACGCGGACGACTGACATCCCGGCCTCGAGGGCTCCACGGGTGTCTCGCGCCGACGCCGGGACATGGACGTCGACCCCCTCTGCCACCGCACGGAGGTAGAGATCGGGATGCGGCTTGTAGGCGTGCAGGCGTTCGCTGGTCAGCACGTCCGCCATATCCATCAGGGGAGCCACCCGGGTCCGCGCGAAGATGGCGTCGTCGACGTTCGAGAGCACGCCCAAGCGGTGATGCGGCCGCAGCGCGGTCAGCGCATCGGAGACGTCGGGCCACAGCGGCCAGTCGGGCACGCTGCCCAGCAGCTGTTCGACGTCGACATCGGGGTCGCCGTCGAGGTCCAGTGCGCGGTAGGTCCCAGCCAGCGCCCGACGGCAGTGCTCGGCGAAGGGCAACCACTCGGCGGTGTCCTTCTGCGACGCCTTGTTGCGGGCGTCCCACTCGTCGTAGACCGCTGCCCCGTCCGGGCGCCAGCCATGCCGGGCCCCGAGCCCGGCCAGCGCCGCCGACGCACCCGTCCGGGAGTCGATCAGGGCGCTGAACAGGTCGAAGGTGAGAAAGGCCATGGCCCATCCTGACCCGTGACGGCTCCGCCCGGCGAGCGGTACGCGGTGCCGCCCACGGGCCGACGACGGACCGCCCGACGGCCTCCGGGTCGGTTTGCTGCACCCGTACCCGACTGTTTCCATGGCGCCGTGCTCACAATCGACGAGGCGTTGACGCTCTGTGCCGCTGCCCGTGCCGCTGCCGAGGGTCTCGGCGTCCCGATGTCCTTCGCCGTCATGGACCCCGGCGGGCACCTGGTCGCCCTGGCCCGGATGGACGGCGCCCCCTGGGTGAGCGCCGACGTCGCCCAGGGGAAGGCGTGGACCTCCGCTGCGTACGGCGCCCCCAGCGCGGCGCAGAAGGAGAAGATGACGCCGATGCCAATCTTCGCGACGGCGTTGACGGCCATGACCCACGGCCGCTTCACCCCCCAGACCGGTGCCGTGCCGGTGTACCGGGACGGCGCGCTGGTCGGCGCGCTGGGCGCCAGCGGCGGCACGGGGGACCAGGACGAGGCCGTCTGCAGCACCGCAGTGCAGGGATCGGGCTTCACCACCAGCCGCTGACCAGCGGCTGAGCAGGCCGGCTGCTGGGGAGCTGGGCATGCTGTGCCTGGTACGAGCTGGCCGAGGAGTGCGGCGACACCCTCAACCTCGCAACCCTCGACGGGTCCACCCCGCGAGTCCGATGTTGATCATCGTCTGCACGCCCCCGCGACATGCCGACCGCGGCACGTCGTCGCGCACGCAGCCGATGATCAACTCGGCGTCCGGACGCGGTTGCGGCCTTGTCGGTCTCGGCACCCGCCAGCCGGCTCGCGCCCGCCAGCCCGAGGTCGTCGTGACCGCGCACCGGGTCGCGGAGGAGCCGGCCGGCCGCGCGGCGGCACCGGCGCTCTGACTGTCTCCGGCGAACGGCAACAAACTCGCGGGGCGGGTGGCGGAGGTCCGGGTGGGTGCGTCAGAGTGCAGCAGAGAGCAGTCCCCGCGGCAGCAAGGAGCTCGCATGAACAGCGCCCGGCAGGTCCCCAGGGTGGCGATCCGCGGTGAGCGGCGAGATGACACTGACCAGGCTCCTCGCCCCCCTGCATCGTTCCTGACCCTGTCGGCCACCGAGCGGATCGGCTGATCGACATGACCGCGGTCGCCGAGCGCGTCACGGAACGCACGACTGCCCTGGCCGGCCGACTGCGCGAGGCGGTCGGACCGGAGCGGGTGCTCACCGACCGGTCCCAGGTCCGCACCTACGAGTGCGACGGGCTGGCCAACTTCAAGGTCACCCCGGCGATCGTCGTGCTGGCCGAGAACCGGCAGCACGTCGTCGACACGGTCCGGCTGTGCGCCGAGGCGGGCGTGCCCTTCGTGGCGCGCGGCTCGGGGACCGGCCTGTCCGGCGGGGCGCTGCCCAGCGCCGACGGCGTCCTGCTGGTGCTGGCGCGGCTGCGCAAGCTCGGCCCGGTGGACGCCGACAACGCGCGCGTCGTGGTCGAGCCCGGCGTGATCAATCTGTGGGTGACGCGCGACGCGGCGCCCTACGACCTGGCCTACGCGCCGGACCCCTCGTCGCAGCTGGTGTGCTCGATCGGCGGGAACGTCGCCGAGAACGCCGGTGGCGCGCACTGCCTGAAGTACGGCTTCACCGTCAACCACGTGCTGGGTGCCGAAGTCGTGCTCCCCGACGGCAGCGTGGTGCACCTCGGCGGGCCCGCTCCCGAGCACCCTGGGTACGACCTGCTGGGCACCTT
>JALYMS010000390.1 GCA_030773535.1 Actinomycetota bacterium
GCCGCCCGCCGGGCAAGGTCGTCGGCCACCCGCTGGGCGACGTCGGCTTCCAGGTGCGGCACCCGCACCGTGCCCTCGGACGACGCGGTGAGCACGGCGACCGACGCCAGCCCGAACACCTGCTGCATCACCCCGCGGGTGACGTCGACGGTCTGGATCCGGGAGATCGGCACCAGCGTCCAGGTCCGGGACAGCCACCCGGTCAGCGTGTAGACGGCCTCGCCGGTGACCTCCCAGCGGTGGACCCGGTAGCGCAGCCGCGGGCGCACGCCGATCGCGACGACCGCGTCGACCGCGACGGCCACCGGCAGGGCCCAGCGCAGGAACGGCACCGGGCCGCCCACCGACGCGGGGACCAGGAGGAGGAAGGCTGCGGTGCCGACGGCCAGCACGAGCACACCGATGACGCCCTCCGCGGTCCACAGCCCGATCGCGTTCCTGGACACCTGCCAGGCGGGATCGCGGACGGGGGGGACCACTGCGGACACCGCCCCATCCTCGCAGTGACCGGTCCCTAGCCGGCGCGTGCCACGATGGAGCGCGTGATGCCGCAGCAGGTGCCGACCGTGTCCGCCGCCGAGCTACCCGAGGACGCCGTCGTCCTCGACGTCCGGGAGGACGAGGAGTGGGTGACCGGCCACATCGAGGGCGCCACCCACATCCCCATGGGCGACGTCCCGAGCCGCCTCGGGGACCTGCCCGAGGGCGACCCGCTGTACGTCACCTGCCGCGGCGGCGGCCGGTCGGCGCGCGTGACCGCCTGGCTGAACCAGAACGGCTACGACGCGGTCAACGTCGGTGGCGGCATGGGGGAGTGGGAGGCCGCCGGCCGTCCGATGGTGAGCGAGACCGGCCAGCCCCCGTTCGTGCGCTGACAGTCGCGGGAGCATCGCAGGGAGCGCCAGCGAGCGAGGAGCGGACCGCGGCGCGGAGGCGCACGAGTGGGCGTCGTCCGCTGAGTTCAGGGGCCAAAAGCACGCTCTTGGCCCCTGAACGCCTCAGGTCGAGAGCTGGTAGTCCGCGAACTTCGTGCGCAGGTCCTTCTTCGAGAACTTGCCGACGCTGGTCTTGGGGACCTCGTCGATGAACTCGACGGCGTCGGGCATCCACCACTTCGCGACCAGCGGCTTGATGTGCTCGAGGATCTCCTCGGCCGTCGCGGTCTCGCCCTCCTTGAGGACGACGGCGGCCAGCGGGCGCTCGTCCCACTTCGGGTGCGGGATGCCGACGACGGCGGCCTCCTTCACCGCCGGGTGACTCATGATCGCGTTCTCCAGGTCCACGGAGCTGATCCACTCGCCGCCGGACTTGATGAGATCCTTCGTGCGGTCGGCGATGCGGATCGAGCCGAAGGCATCCATCGCCGCGACGTCGCCGGTCTTCATCCAGCCGTCCTCGGTGGTGAGCACCACGCCGGCGTCGGGGTTGTAGTAGTCCTTCGCGCACCACGGCCCGCGGACCTGCAGCTCGCCGGTGGCGGTGTCGTCCCAGGGCTGGGGCTCGAGGGTGTCCGAGTCGACGATGCGGGCCTCGACGCCGAGGAACGGGATGCCGGCCCGGGCCCGCTGGGCAGCCCTGGTCTCCTCGTCGGCGTCGTCGAAGCGGGGCGGCAGGATGCCCGACGAGGCGACCGGGCTGGTCTCGGTCATGCCCCACGCCTGCAGCAGCGGGAACCCGACCTGCTCGCGGTAGGCCTCCGACAGCGCCTTGGGCACCGCCGAGCCGCCGCAACCGATGTCCCGGAGCTTGTGGGGGCGGCCGGCGAGGTGGGGAAGGATCCCCTGGAAGACGGTCGGCACGCCGGCGGTGAAGGTCACGCCCTCGTTCACGATCAGGTCGGCCAGTGCCTGCGGCTGCATCATCGAGCCGGGCATGACCAGCGACGAGCCCGCGGCCGGCGCCACCTGCGCGATGCCCCAGGCATTGGCGTGGAACATCGGCACGATCGGCATCGCGACGTCCTTGATGCTCAGCCCGAACGCGTTGGGCGCCATCACCCCCATGGTGTGCAGGAACGTGGAGCGGTGGGAGTAGACGACCCCCTTGGGGTTGCCCGTGGTTCCGCTCGTGTAGCACATGGAGGCGGCCAGGTTCTCGTCGTCGACGTGGAAGTCGACCGGTGAGGCCTCGGCCAGCAGCGTCTCGTAGTCCAGCACGCGGGGGTCGTCGGGGATCTCGTTGTCGCCGCCGTCGTCCATGACGACGACGTGCTGAACGGTCTTCATCGTGTCGATCAGCGGCCACAGCAGCGGCAGCACCGTGCGGTCGACGAAGATGACCTCGTCCTCGGCGTGGTTGGCGATGTAGGTCAGCTGCTCGGGAAAGAGCCGGATGTTCAGCGTGTGCAGCACGCGCCCGGTGGACGGCGCGGCGAAGTAGAGCTCGAGGTGACGCTGGCTGTTCCAGCCGAAGGTGCCCACCCGCCCGGCTTCGCTGATGCCGAGGGTGTCCAGGACACCACCGAGCCTGCGGGTGCGCTCCGCCCACTCCGCGTA
>JALYMS010000391.1 GCA_030773535.1 Actinomycetota bacterium
GTCGCCACCAGCTGTTGGCGACCGCGCTCCTCCTCCAGCAGCAGCCAGTCCGGCCCGGCGTCGACCAGCACGCCCGCGACCTGCCCGGCTCCGCGGCAGGTGACCGTGACCGGCGCGCCCAGCGAGCCGAGCAGCCGCTGGGACAGCCGTACGGCGCCCACCTCCACCCGCGCGCGCGATGCGGCCTCACTCCGTTCGGCGGCGACTTCCTCCTCGTCGAACTGCGCCTGCAGATCGGCGAACAGCTGCTGCCACCGCATGTCCCCACCTCCACGTCGAGCCTAGATTCTCTACTTACTTGCGTTTGCGTGCATTTGCTTGTTCTAGTGTGCAACACACGACGGAGAAGGGACCCTCGACATGTCGATTCGTCGACTGGTGGCCACGGCGACGGTCATGGCGCTGATCGCCGGCGGTCTCGCGGCGCTCACCCCGGGTATCGGTGCGATGGCCGGGGCGCTGGCCGCCGCCCAGCGGACGGCCGACGCAGCCGGACCCGACGCCCTGGTCCTCCCCGCAGCGGGCGTCGCGGCCTGGGTCGTCTGGAGCTGGGGCGCGCTGGGCCTGGCCCTCACTGCCGCCTCCGTTCTCCCCGGCGTGCTCGGCGGCGCTGCCCGTGTCGCCCTGTACATCGCCCTTCCGGCCGGCGCCCGCCGCAGTGCGGCACTCGCCCTCGGGCTGGGCCTCGGCGTCGCCGGGCCCCTCGTCGCCCCGGGAGCGCTCCCAGCCCCGCTGTCGACTACTGCGGCCGCCAGCTGGGTGCCGCCGACGGCCGCAGGTCAGGCCGTCGACCGGGCGGCGTCACCGAGCGCCACGCTGGTTCCCGACTGGCCCGCGCCTCCCTCGCGCGGGGGCCCCGCCCCCGACTGGCCGCCCGCTGCCCCGACGGCGGAGACCCGTCTGGTCGTCCGGGGCGACTGCCTCTGGCACATCGCGAGCGAACGGCTCCTCGCCGTCCACGGGCGCTTGCCCACCGACGGCGAGGTCGCTGCGGCGACCGCGGCCTGGTGGCGCGCCAACGCCGACGTCATCGGCCCGGACCCCGACCTGCTGCTCCCGGGCCAGGTGCTCTCGCCACCCGAGGGCCCATGAGCGGTTCTCACACCGGCCTTACCGCTTCCACCCCACCGGAGAGCTCCCGATGACCGCAACACCGCACGCTCCGACCACCCGCACCCCGCCCGCTCGTCCCTGGCAGTCCGCGGCCGGCTCCGCGCATCCGGGGCAGACAACCTTCCGGTTGCTCGTCGTGCCGACGCCGCAGCCTCCCGTGGCGGACGAGGGGCAGCCGGTCCGCCTGCTCCTCCCGGGTTCCTTCGCGCCCCGCCCGCGCTACCGACCCGGTCCGCGTCCCCAGGCCGGGCCGACCGCTGTCCGCCCGGACGACTTCGGCCCGACCTGGTCCCAGCGGGCCGACCTCCCCGCCGCCCGGGATGCGGGTCGCCGGCTGATCACGCTCACCCTGGAGGCGCTGGCGGGACGGCGTCCGTTGACGCAGCTGCAGCCCATCACCTCGGTCGGCGTCTTCGCGGCGCTCTCCGGGGGACGGCGACCGAGGTGGTGCGCCGATGGGACGGCTCCGCTGGTCGTCGGCGCGGTGCACGTCTGCGAACCGGTGGACGGCGTGGCCGAGGTCAGCGCAGTCGCCCGGCGCGCCGGCCGCGCGCACGCGGTCGCCGCCCGGCTGGAGGGCATCGACGGCCGATGGCGCTGCACGGCCCTGCAGATCGGCTGAACACGCTGGTGAGACGCGGCGGACCCCGCCGGGCGACGACGACGGCTCAGCTGGCGATGCCGGCCCGGGCCCAGCGGGGAGATACGAGGAACCCTCGCGCGGCGGCCTCTCCGTCAACGTCGTCGAATGCTCACCGCTGACCTTCGCCGGGATGGTTCCTGCGGTGCGCCGTACCCGCCGGCGGGCACGTCTTCGGGAGGTCAGGCCCGGGACAGGCCGCGGAGGTAGGTCAGCGTGTCCGCGAGGCTCACCACGTCGCCGTACTTGGCCTCGATGTCGAACAGGCTGGCCGCGTGCGGAAGCGCCGCCCGGTCCCCCACTGCCTCCTCGACCACGATCGTGTGGAAGCCGAACGAGCACGCGTCCACGACGGTGGCCCGCACGCAGCCGCTCGTGGTGCAGCCGGTGACGATCAGCGTGTCGATCCGCCGGGAGACCAGCCGCGCGGCGAGATCGGTCCCGAAGAAGCACGAGGCGTACTTCTTGACCAGGGTGGTCTCGTGCGGCCGCTGCTCCAGCCGCTCGTCGATCTCCACCCACTCGCTGCCCTCGACCAGCCAGCTGTTCGACGGGATCTTGCGGATCCAGATGCCGGCTTCCTGCAGCTCCGGGTCGTAGGCTACGGTGGAGAAGATCACCGGGATCCCCGCGGCGCGGGCCGGCTCCAGCAGCCGGTTGGTCGCGGCCAGCTGAGTGTCCAGGTCGCCGGCCAGTGGCGAGCGCTGGTCGGTGAAGCCGGTGATGAAGTCGACGGCCAGCAGCGCGGGGCGCTCGCCGAACCCGACGCGCCGGCCGAACCCTTTCGCGCGGAACTCCTCACGCAGCCGGGCGTACTCGGCCAGGACGTCGTCCATCAGGCCTGCCCCGCCGCAGCCTCGCGGTCGACGCCGGCATCCGCCCGCTGGGCCCGGTAGGCCTCCGCGATCTCGTCCGCCGTCGTCATCCAGACGCCCTCGTGGCCGGCGATGTACTGCAGTGCCTGGTCGAGGTACTTGTGCCGGAACGGCTGGTTGACGCTGAACGGATGCAGGCACAGCGCCATGACGCGGCCGGTGTCGGCGGAGTCGGCGTAGAGCTGGTCGAGCTGGTCCTTGACCGCCTCGAGGAACTGCGGGCCGGTGTAGCTCTTGCTGACGAACAGCGTCACGTCGTTCATCTCGATGGAGTACGGGACGCTCAGCATGCCTGAAACCCCCAGCTCGTACGGCTGGTCGTCGTTGGTCCAGTCGAGGGTGTAGCCTAGCCCCAGCTCGGCCAGGAGCGACGGGGTCTCGAACGTCTCGGTGAGTGCCGGACCCAGCCAGCCCTGCGGACGCCGCCCGGTGGCCTCCTCGATCGTCGTGACGACCTCGGCGAGGTAGGCCAGCTCCTCCTCCCGCCTCATCCCGGCCTGGAACGTCGAGTTGTCCCGGCCGTGGGCGACCCAGGCCCAGTTGCGCTCCAGCCCTGCCCGCATGATCTGCGGGTACCGGCTGCAGACGGAGGAGTTCAGCAGCACGGTCGCGGGCACGCCGTGCCGGTCCAGGCTCTCGATCAGCCGCCAGATGCCCACCCGGGGCCCGTAGTCACGCCACCCGTAGTTCAAGGGGTCCGGCGCCAGGCCGGCGGTGCCGCCGAAGATGCTCGTCGAAGGCTTGTCCACCCGGTAGTGCTCGATGTTCAGGCCGAGGTAGAACGCGACCCGGGCGCCTCCCGGCCACACGAGCGGCGGGCGCTCCGGAAGGGGGCTGTAGGGGAACAGTTGGTTGTCCATGTCGGCCGTCCTGTCTGTCACCGAGGCTGATTCCCCGCAGGTCGGTCGTTCTACGGCGACGGCTGGCCGGTGTCAATCGGGCCCGCGCCGGTCGGCTCGAACGACGCCGGGAGGCTCGCCAGACCGCGCAGTACGTTGTTGATCTTGCGGACGGGCTCTCCCACCCGGATGGTGTCGATCTGCGCGATGAGCGCGTCGAGGACCGCCCGGAGCTCCATCTTCGCCAGGAACTGGCCGGCACAGACGTGCAATCCGGAGCCGAACGTGAGGTGCCCGGCAGGGTTGCGGCGGATGTCGAAGCGGTCCGGATCCGGGTACTGGCGCTCGTCCCGGTTGGCGCTGGCGTAGATGACCGCCACGCGCCGACTTTCATCGATCTGCACGCCGCCGAGATCCACACGCGTCGCCGCGACGCGCGAGAACAGCTGCGCCGGCGCCTCGATGCGCAACACCTCGTTCACGACCGAGGGCGCCAGTTCCGGGTTGGCGCGCAGTTCCTGCCACTCGGCGGGGTGCGTCCCCAGGAGGTGCACCATGGCGGCCAGGGCGTTGACCGTGGTGTCCATGCCGGCGGTCAGGTAGGCCGACAGCAGCGGCAAGCAGTCGGCCTCGGAGATGACGCCGGCATCCGCGGCCTCGTAGAGGGCGGCCCCCATGCTGCCGGGGGCCAACTGCTCCCGGGTGGCCACCGTGCGGATGTACTCGAACTGCTCCGCGATCGCGGCGAGCCCAGCGGCGGTGCGCTCGTTGGGTGGACCGAACGCGTTGAAGGCGCCGTTGGCCCAGCGCAGGAGGTGGCTGCGGCTGCCCTCGGGCAGGCCGATGAGCTCGCCGACCACCTGGACGGGGAAGACCTCCGCGAAGTCGGTGACGACGTCGAAGGACTGCCGTTGCGCGGCCTCATGGACGAGTTCCGACGCCCGGGACCGGATGAGCTTCTCCACGTCCTTGAGGGCCCTCGGTCCCAGCCGTTCGGCGAGGACCGAGCGGAGGACGTCGTGGCGTGGCGGGTCCGAGGCGATGATGCTGCTGGCCCGGACCTCGTTGAATCCCGGGTTGAACCCCACCCCCCGCCCCGAGACGAAACGCTCGTGGTCGCCGAGGACGGTGCGCGCCTCGGCGTAGCGCGCGACCGCGAAGAAGCCGTGCCGCGACATCCACACCGCCGGGCCGAGCCGCCGCAGCTCGGCGTAGACGTGGTAGGGGTCCAGCAGCACCTCGTCGTCGAAGAGGTCGACGTCGGACTCCGGAGCCGTCGCCACTGCCATCTCCACCTCCATCGCCTTGCCTGCAGGATCCGCTTCTGTGAACGCGTGTTGACCGGCCCCAAGGGGGCCCCTACGTTACACAGCAACCTCTCCGCTGTTCCGCACCGCAGAGAGTATCGAGAACCGTTCCGTTGGAAAGAGAGACCGACGAAGGTCGATCGCGAGAGCGCGAAGGAGCGACAGGCGATGGTTCTGCTGCAGGAACGAGATGGGGACGCCCCGCCCCGTTCGAGGACCTACACCTCCTTCGTCGCCGGCGTCTACCTCCAGCCGGCGCCGGACGCCGAAGTGGTCCACCTGGAGAACCCGTCGACGCTCGAGCCGCTCGGCACCATGCTGTCGGCGTCGGCCGACCAGGTGGACGAGGCGGTCAGGAGCGGACACGAGGCCCAGCAGACGTGGTGGGCCATGGACCCGCTCCAGCGGACCCGCCGGCTGACCGCCTGGGCCGGTCTGCTGGTCGAGGCGGCCGACGAGATCGCCTCGCTGGACGTGGAGAGCGTCGGCCGGGTGCGCCGGGAGGCGCTGGCCGATGTCGTGAAGTCCGTTCCACAGATTGACTTCTGGGCGCACGAGGGTCCACAGCTGTTCCGGCGTTCCGAACGCAGTCACGTGGTCGGGCATCTCTTCCTCACCTGCCCCCAGCCGGTGGGCGTCGCCGCGCTGCTGCTGCCGGGCAACGTGCCCAGCCGGATGTTCCTGGCCCACGCCGCGGTGGCACTGGCCTGTGGGAACGCGATCGTGGTAAAGCCGGCCGACACCTCGCCGTCCTCGGCGCTGCGCATCGCCGAGCTGGCCGTTGCCGCGGGGCTGCCGCCCGGGCTGGTCAACGTAGTCGTCGGCTCGGCCGCCACCGGCTCGGCGCTGGTGGGGCACGAGGGCGTGAGCGCCTTGTCGTTCACGGGCAGCACCGCCACCGGGCGCCTGGTGGCCACGGCGGCGGCCACCAGGTTCGCCAAGGTGGCGCTGGAGCTGGGCGGCAAGTCCCCCCAGCTGGTCTTCCCGGATGCCGACCTCGAGGCCGCCTGCGAGGCGCTCATCTGGTCGGTCTGCTCCAACGCCGGTCAGATCTGCACGGCCGGTACCCGGGCACTGGTCCACGAGGACGTCTACGACACGGTGGTGGAGCGCCTGTCGCAGCTCGCCGGGCGCGTCCGCGTCGGCGACCCGGACGACGAGGCCACCCACGTCGGGCCCCTCGCCTCACGGCGCCAGCTGGACAGGGTCATCGCGCTGGTGGAGAGCGGCAAGCAGCAGGCCCGGCTTGTCCACGGAGGGAACCGGCTGAATCGGCCCGGGTACTTCTTCGAGCCCACCGTATTCGCCGACGTCCGGCCGAGCGCCGAGATCTTCCAGGAGGAGGTCTTCGGGCCGGTCCTGTGCGTGACCCCGTTCCGGGACGAGGAGGACGCGGTCGCCCTGGCGAACGATTCACAGTACGCGCTGGCGTCCAACGTGTGGACATCGGACCTCCGCCGCGCTTTCCGCGTGGCCGAGCGCATCGACGCCGGGACGGTGTGGTGTGGCACGAGCCGGCTCGGCGACCCCCACATGCCGACGCGGGCGGCGCAGAAGAGCGGTGGCTCCCATTACCGCGGGCTGGTCGACGTCTTCACCAAGGAGCGGGCCATCGCCGTGTCACTGCGGGACGAGGATCCCGGGCCGCACTGGGGCCTCGGCGGAGAGAGGGTCCAGTAGCGGTGGGAGACCTGCGACTGGGTGGCCGGCTCGGCGTCGTGACCGGGGCTGGACGCGGCATCGGCCAGGCCATCAGCACCTATCTGACGGAGGTCGGTGCCCGTGTCGTCGTGGCCGACATCGACCTGGAGACGGCGCAGCGAACGGCCGACGAGATCGGCGCGCAGGGCGGGACGGCGACCGCCGTGCGGGCCGACGTGGGCAGTGCGAGCGGCCTCGACGCTCTGGTAGAGCACGTCGAGGGCCAGGGAGGTTCCCTGGACTTCCTCGTGAACAACGCGGCCGTCTACGCCGGCCTGCGGAAGACCCCGCTGGAGGAGATCGACGAGCAGGAGTGGGACCGGGTGCAGCGGGTGAACGTCGCCGGCATCTGGAACTGCACCCGCCGGCTGCTGCCCGCCCTGACCGCCAGCGGCCACGGCCGGATCGTCAACATCGCGTCCGCCATCGCGTTCCGCGGGTCTCCGCTCCTGCTGCACTACGTCGCCTCCAAGGCCGCGGCCCTCGGCATGACCAAGGCGATGGCCCGGGAACTGGGCGGCCGCAACATCACGGTCAACGCGGTGGCGCCCGGGTTCACCTGGACCGACGCGAGCCTGGACTCGGTCACCGACGAGGCCGAGCTACAGGCGCAGGTCGCCCGGCGGTCGCTGCGACGGCCGCAGCAGGCAGAGGACGTCACGGGAGCGGTGGCGTTCTTCTGCTCGGATCTCGCGGGGTACGTGTCCGGGCAGACCCTCGTGGTGGACGGTGGCTCGCACATGCACTGACCCGGGCGTTCTGTCTCACAGACGCTTTCTGCGCTCCAGAGCGGACCACTGGACAGTGGAACCTCTTACCCGTACTGTCCGCGTGATCCGGGCCACATGCCGCGCAACCGGCCCCCGGGAGAAGTCATCCATGAACGTCTCAGAGAAGGAGTGCAGGAGTGGCGATCACGTCGGGTTCGCCGGCCACGAGGACGGCGCGGCGCTGGGGCACCGCCGCCGTGCTGCTGGCCACGGTCGTCGGCTGCTCGGAAGGCGGTAGTGGCGGCGGCGGCACCTCGGAGGAGGGCTCGGCCAACGTCTTCGAGGGTGAGCAGATCGACTTCGTCGTCCCCTTCGACCCGGGCGGCGGGTACGACACCTACACCCGGACCATCGCGCCCTACCTGGCCGAGTGCCTGGGGGCGGAGATCGTCGTCCGCAACGAGCCCGGAGCGGGCAGCATCCTGGCGACGAACAACACCGCCAGGGCCAAGCCGGACGGCACCCGCATCCAAATCATGAACATGCCCGGCGCGATCAGCTCCCAGATCGCCGGCGCTGAGGGCGTTGCCTTCGATCTGAACGAGTTCTCCTGGATCGGCCGGATCGCTGCGCCGAGGGAGGTGGTCATCGCCGGCAAGGACAGCGAGCTGGAGACGTTCGAGGACCTCGCCAACGCCAAGGAGCCCGTCCAGCTCGTCGCCACGGGGCCGGGAGCCAGCGACTTCATCGGCGCCAACATCCTCGGCCAGGCCTTCGAGCTGGACCACGACATCGCCACGGGCTTCGCGGGCTCCCAGGAAGCAACCAACGCCGTGATCGCCGGCGACGCCGACGTCCACGTCATGCCCTTCGACACCGTGCTCCCGGTCATCGAGGCCGGCGACGTGGTTCCGCTGGTGATGTTCGCCGAAGAGCTGCCGGAGTACATGCCGGAGACGCCGTTGATCGGCGACGTGGAGCCGCCGAGCGAAGAGGGACAGGAGCTGATCGAGAGCTTCATGACCGTGACCGAGGCCGGCCGCTCGGTCGCGGCGCCTCCCGGCCTATCCGATGAGCAGCTGAACGCCCTGCGGGAGGGCTTCACCTGCGCCATGGAGAACCAAGAGCTGCTCGACGAGCTGGATAAGCAGCGCCGTCCCCTCGACGTCATGGAGGGCGAGGAGTACGCGCAACTGGTCGAGGAGGCGCTCCAGCCGTCCGAGGCTTTCAAGCGCCTGCTCGAAAAGGCCTTCTGATCCCCTGCTCCCGGGCCGTCGCGGCATCGCCGGCGACGGTCCGGGAGCGGTAGGCCGTCTCACCCCTGTCCTCGCGCACCACCGCGTTCCCTGGCGATCCAGGAGGACGCCGAGCCCAAGGTGACCACACGTGTTCGACGCCTTCTTCGGCAGCCTCGGCCAGGTCCTCCAGCCGGGGACCATGGCTCTGCTACTCGCCGGCGTGGCCGTCGGCTTCCTCGTAGGCATCCTGCCGGGCCTGGGAGGCCCGGTGACCCTGGCGCTGATGCTGCCCTTCACGTTCAGCATGCAGCCCATCGAGGCCTTCGCCTTCCTGCTCGGCATGCTGGTGGTCACCTCGACCACAGGCGACCTGACCTCCGTCCTGTTCGGCATCCCGGGCGAGGCGACGACGGCGGCCGCCGCTCTGGACGGCTATCCGCTGACCCGCCGCGGCGAGAGCGGACGAGCCCTCGGCGCCGTGTTGTTCAGCTCCCTGTTGGGCTCGCTGTTCGGCGCCGCCGTCCTCGCCGCTGCGGTGCCGATCATCCGACCGGTGGTACTGGCCCTGGGCCCCCCCGAGTTCTTCGTACTCACGGTCGTGGGACTGACGTTCGTCGTCGCGCTCTCCGGCCACCAGATCCTCAAGGGCTTCCTCATGGCCGGTGCCGGCCTGCTGGTCGCCCTGATCGGTGTGGAGTCCCAGAACGGTGTGCCTCGGTACACGGCCGGGGAGCTCTACCTGTGGGACGGCATAGGCCTCGTCCCCCTGGTCATCGGGCTCTTCGGCGGCGCCGAGGTGCTCCAGCTCATGCTCAGCCGCCGGAGCATCGCGGGTGAGGAGAACGCCGCACCGAGCCGGGTCACCGGTGTCGCGAGGGGCATCCGGGACACCCTGCACCACTGGCCGGTGGTGATCCGCTCCAGCGCCATCGGCGTCGTGGTGGGCATGGTCCCGGGCCTGGGCGGGTCGGTGGCCCAGTTCATCGCCTACGGCCAGGCCCGCCAGTCGTCGAAGAACCCCGAGATGTTCGGCAAGGGCGCCATCGACGGTCTGATCGCCAGCGGCGCCAACAACAACGCCCGCGACAGCGGCAGCCTCATCCCCACCATCGCCTTCGGGATCCCGGGCGGGGCCAATACCGCGGTGCTCCTGAGCGCCTTCCTCATCGTCGGGCTCAACCCCGGCCCCGAGATGCTGACGACCAACGTCGACGTCACATTCTCGATGGTGTGGATCACGGTGATCGCCAACGCCATCGCGGTCGCGGTCGCCTTTGCCGTCCTCAAGCCGCTGACGCGGCTGACCTTCATCTCCGGTCCGCTGCTCGTCCCCTTCCTCGTCCTGCTCATGGCGCTGGGCGCCTACAGCTCCACCAACTCCTTCGGGGACGTGCTGGTGATGCTGGCCGCGTCGGCCATCGGCGTGGCCTGCATCAGGTGGAACTGGCCGCGTATTCCCTTCCTCCTCGCCGTCGTCCTGGGCGGCCTGGCCGAGCGATACCTGTTCGTGTCCTACTCGCTGTTCGGCTGGTCGTGGCTGACCCGGCCGGCCGTGATCGGGCTGCTGGTGGTGATGGCCCTCATCGTGGTCGCACCGGCCCTGAGAAAGGCGCGGGCAGCGCGCCGAGCGCCTTCCGAGAGCGAGGTGACGGTGCCGTGACCAGTAATGAAGCGGCAGGCACGACGGCAACCCCCCGTGAGCAGCGGCGGCTCCCCGTGGCCGACGTCGTCCTGACGGCCGCGCTGCTCGCGATGTTCGTCGTCGCCTTCGTCACCGCCCGCGGCTGGCCTTTCGAGACCGGCATCTTCCCGCAAATGGTCACTGCGCTCGGCGCCGGTCTCGCACTCTTGCACCTGGTGGTCCTGCTCGTCCGCCGACCGGCGGCGGAGACCCGGCCCGCCGGTGAGGACACCGAGATCGAGGCCGTCGACGTGGAGTACGTCTTCGAGCACGCCGGCCTGCCGCTCTGGCTGCGCAGCCTCGGATGGCTCGCCGGCTTCTTCGTCGCGCTCTACCTGCTCGGGATCTTCGTCACCGCGCCGGTGTTCACCGTGCTGTACCTCCGCTTCTCCGCGCGCGCCTCCTGGCTGCTCAGCGTCGTCTACGCGGTGGTGGTGGGCGCACTGCTCTACCTGAGCTTCGTCGTGTTCCTGGACCTCCCTACGCCGGAGGGGATCCTGCTGTGACGGCGGGAGGCGATCGTCCGCTTCCCCCGCCCGGGGAAGCCGCTGTGGCAGCGCGGGGCGAGCCGGTGCTCAGCACCCCACGCCTGCTGATGCACCGGCTCGGTCCCGCGCACCTTCCGGACCTGCTGGCCCTCTACGCCGACCCCGAGGTCCACCGCTTCCTCAAGAGCCTCGACGAGGTAGGACACCTGCAGCGGATCGAGGAGTCCGCACGGATGTGGAGGGAGCGGGGCCACGGCCGCGTGGCGGTGCTCGAGAGGAGCAGTGGCCGCTTCCTCGGCCGCAGCGGGCTCCAGTACTGGCCCTCGCACGACGAGGTGGAGATCACCTGGGCCCTGCGCAGGGACGCCTGGGGGCAGGGATTCGCCACGGAGGCCGCTCGCGCCTGGCTGGGCTGGGCCTGGGAGAACCTCGACGTCCCCTACGTCACCGCCTACGTGGACCCCCAGAACGAGCCCTCGCGTGGCGTGGCCGAGCGAGTCGGCATGTCGGTGCTGCGCCGCGACCGCCAGCACGAACGCGAGGTCCTTGTCTACGCCGCCCGCCCGCCCGACGTGCCGGCCCGGGGGGGTCGTAGGAGGAGCGGGGCGCAGCGGGTCGCCCGGTCGCTGGCAGACTTGTCTATCCTGCAGAGAGAATGTCTGTTATTCAGAACAGGCACACGCGGCGTACGAACGTCGAACACCAGAGAGGTCGAGGCCGATGGGAAATCTGTCGAAGGTGTTGTCGGACGTGCGGCGGGGGATGATCCCGGCACACGTCTACAACGACCGCGAACTGTTCGAACTGGAGAAGGAGCGCGTCTTCGGCCGCGCCTGGATCTTCGTGGGACACGAGTCCGAGATCCCTAATGCCGGCGACTACGTGGTGCGTCGCGTCCTCGAGGACTCCTTCATCGTGGCCCGGGACGAGCAAGGGGTCGTCCGGGCGCACTTCAACATGTGCCTGCACCGCGGCATGCAGGTCTGCCGCGCGGAGATGGGCAACGCCTCGCACTTCCGGTGCCCATACCACGGCTGGTCCTACCGCAACGACGGTCGGATCGTCGGCCTCCCTTTCCACAAGGACGCCTACGGCGGCGAGGCCGGATTCAAGCGCAAGGGGCAGCGCCTCCTCCCGGCGCCCAACCTGGCCAGCTACAACGGGCTGATCTTCATCTCGATGGACCCCGAGGCCGAGCCGCTCGAGGATTTCCTCGGCGACTTCCGCTTCTACCTGGACTTCTACACGAAGCAGAGCCCGAGCGGTATCGAGCTGCGCGGCCCGCAGCGGTGGCGGGTCAAGGCGAACTGGAAGATCGGCGCGGAGAACTTCGCCGGCGACATGTACCACACGCCGCAGACGCACACGTCCGTGGTCGAGATCGGCCTGTTCCGCGAGCCCAAGGCGGAGAAGCGCAAGGACGGCTGCACCTACTGGGCCGGCAACGGCGGCGGGACGACGTACAAGCTCCCCGACGGCGGCCTGGACGAGCGGTTCCGCTACGTCGGCTACCCGCAGGAGATGGTCGACCGGATGAAGCGGACGCTGTCGCCGGAGCAGCTGCAGGTGGTCGGGGACGACGGGTTCATGATCTCCGCGGCCTCGATCTACCCCAACCTCTCGTTCGTGCACAACTGGCCGCGGGTGGCTGAGTCCGACGACGTGCTGCCCTTCATCTCCATCCGGCAGTGGCAGCCGATCAGCGAGAACGAGACCGAGGTCCTCTCCTGGTTCGCCGTCGACGCGGAGGCGCCGGAGGAGTTCAAGGCCCTGTCCTACAAGGCCTACCTCATGTGCTTCGGCTCGACCGGCATGTTCGAGCAGGACGACGTGGAGAACTGGGTGTCCCTCACCAACACCGCGGCCGGCTCGATGGCCCGCCGGCTGCTGCTCAACAGCCGGATGGGCATCCTCGAGGACGGCACGGAGGTCGTCCCGGCACTGACGCCGGAGCAGTTCCACGGTCCGGGCGTCGCCCACACCGGCTATGGGGAGTACAACCAGCGCGAACTGCTCGCCCGCTGGGCCGACGACCTCGAGCGGCCGGTCTCGACCGTGTCCACCCTCGAGGTCGGCGGCCCCGCCGCCCGTCCCGCGGTGGCCGATACCGCGGCCGGCGCCGCGCCGGCGGGGGCGTCGCCGGCGGTCGTCGCCCCCACCGCCGACGACCAGGTGAGGGCCCAGGCATGAGCACCCCGACCCCGACGACCTCGACGACGCCCGGCACCACCGCCGCCGCGCCGGACGTGGCGCCGCTGCAGACGCACTCGACGCGCTCGGTGCTGGGCGCGCACGCCTCGCGGCTGCAGCGGGTGGGTCGGACGCTGCCCTTCGACGACCACCGGCACCTGGCCGCGCACCAGTGGCTCGTCGACGAGGCATGGCTGCTGGACGCCCAGGCCTACTCCGACTGGCTGGCGCTGCTCACCGAGGACATCCACTACGTCATGCCGGTGCGGGTCACCACTGCGCTGGGCGCCGGGTACGACACCTCGCCGGGGATGGCCCACTTCGACGAGGACTGGTACTCGCTGTCCCGCCGGGTGGCCCGCTTCCTCACCGAGCACGCCTGGACCGAGGACCCGCCGTCCAGGCTGCGGCACCACTTGTCCAACGTCCGCACGTTCGCGACCGAGGACGCCGACCACCTGATCGTCGACTCGGCCACCCTGCTGTTCCGCAACCGCGGGGACGTGCACGAGGGGTCGCTGGTCTCGGCCGGCCGGGAGGACCTGCTGCGCCGGACACCGGAGGGCTGGAAGCTCGCCCGCCGGACGATCATGGTCGACGACTCGGTCATGCGGATGCAGAACCTGGCGATCTTCCTGTGAGTGAGGGCGGCATCGGCCTGCACTGGGAGGGCGAGCAGGACGACGTCCGGGCCGCCCGCCGCGCCGCCGCCGAGCGGCAGGCGCTGCTCGGCGGCGCCCGGGGCGAGGCGATCACCATCGCCAACGAGTTCGCCGAGGTGCGGGTGGTCCGGGTCGACACCCGCAACGGCTCCCGGCTGCTGATCGAGTCGCCGAAGTCGGGGCAGTGGGTGGCGCTGGACCCGATCGAGATGGAGGCGCTCACCTGGCAAAGCACCGCCACCTTCTCGGCGATGATCGGCAACCCGTTCGGCCCGCTCATCCCCGAGGTGACCGGCGGCATCGTCGAGGAGGGCATCGCCCGGCGGGCGGACGAGCCCGCAAAGCCGCCCGAGGACGGCGGCCGATGAGCGGTCCCTCCTCCGGCTGGCTCTACGGGCGGCGGGCCCTTGTCGTGGGCGCGGGGTCCGGCATCGGACGCGCGGTCGTGGACGCCTTCCTCGCCGAGGGCGCCCAGGTCGCCGTCCTCGAGCGCGACCCCGCCAAGAGCGAGGCGCTGGCCGGGGCCCTCCCGCAGGTGCCGGTCACCGTCGGGGACGCGGCCACCCGGGCGGCGAACGACGAAGCGGTGGCCGCCGCCGTGGGCGCCTTCGGCGGCCTGGACGTGCTCGTCAGCTGCGTCGGCATCTTCGACTACTACCGGAGCATCACTGATCTCGACGCCGACCTCCTCGACACCGCGTTCGACGAGATGTTCCACCCCAACGTCAAGTCGATGCTGCACTCGGTGAAGGCGGCCCTGCCGGCGCTGCAGGACTCCGGGCGGGGCAGCGTGGTCCTGACCGAGTCGACGTCGGCGTACTACCCCGGGCGAGGCGGAGTGCTGTACCTGGCGTCCAAGTTCGCCGTCCGCGGGCTGGTGACCGCGCTGGCCCACGACCTCGCTCCTGAGGTCCGCGTCAACGGGGTCGCTCCGGGCGGCACCCTCAACACCGACCTGCGCGGCCTGCCCAGCCTGGGCCTGGCCGGCCGCAGCCTGGGCGACGCCCCCGGCAGGGCCGCCGAGATGGCGGCCCGCGTGCCGCTCCGGGTGGCCCTGTCGGCGGAGGACATGGCGTGGAGCTACGTGTTCCTCGCCTCCGACCGGACCCGGGGCATCACCGGGACGGCCGTGCACCCGGACGGCGGCATCGGCGTCTCCGCGGCCAAGAAACGATCCTGAAACCGAGAGGAGAGCGTTCGTGCCCGTCCTGAAGGCCGACTTCGGCGCGTGCCAAGGATACGCCAACTGCGTGGATGCCGCGCCCGAGGTCTACGACATCGACGACGACGGCGTCGTCGTGCTCCTCAAGGAGCACATCACCGATGAGGAGCGCCCGCGGATCGAGGAGGCCGCCCGCAGCTGTCCGGTCAACGCGCTGATGATCGAGGACGAATGACCGGCACGGTCGTCGTCGTCGGCTCGTCGATCGGCGGCGTGCGCACCGCTCAGGCCCTCCGCAGCGAGGGGTTCGGTGGGCGGATCGTCCTCGTCGGCGAGGAGTCGGAACTCCCCTACGACAAGCCGCCCCTGTCCAAGCAGCTCCTCGCCGGCGACTGGGACGTCGACCGGGTGCGACTCATGACGCCTGAGGAGGCCGACCGGGACGGGATCGAGCTGCGCCTGGGGTCCCCGGCCGTCCGGCTGGACGTCGCCGCCGGGCAGGTGCGGCTGGCCGACGGCGCCCTCCTCGACTACGACGGCGTGGTGATCGCGACCGGCGCCTCGGCGCGGCCGTCGCCGTGGCAGCCGGCGTCGGGCGTGCACGTCATCCGCTCCCTCGCCGACAGTCGCGAGCTGCACACCCACCTGCGGGAGAAAGGATCGGTGCTCGTGGTCGGTGGCGGGTTCATCGGCGCCGAGGTCGCCGCGACCGCGCGCGGGCTCGGTCACGAGGTCACGGTGGTCGACCCCCTCCCCGCGCCGATCGGACGCGTGGTGGGGCCGGAGATCGGCCGGTACTTCACCGAGCTGCACCACCGGCACGGCGTGGCCACGCGCTTCGGCGTGGGCGTGGAGCAGATCGACGGCGAGGCGGGTCGGCTGCGCATCCGGTTGACCGACGGCTCGGAGCTCTCGGCCGCCACGGCCGTCGTCGGCATCGGCGCGGTGCCCAACGACGACTGGCTGGCGGACTCCGGCCTGCCGATCGACAACGGCGTCCTCTGCGACCAGTACTGCCGGGCGCTCGACGCGCCGGAGATCTTCGCGGTCGGCGACGTGGCCCGCTGGCTGCATCCCAGGCACCGGGAGTACGTGCGCGTGGAGCACTGGACCAACGCGGTCGAGCAGGGCGTCTGCGCCGCGCACAACATCGCCCACCCGGAAGACCTGCGGCCCTACGCGCCGGTGGAGTACGTGTGGAGCGACCAGTACGACTGGAAGGTGCAGATCGTGGGCCGTCCGATGCGCGGCACACGGCACGAGGTGGTCGGCCGGCTCGAGGGAGAGACGCCGCGGGCCGCGGTGCTGTACACCGACGAGTCCGGTTCGCTGCTCGGCGCCGTGACGGTCAACTGGCCCAAGGCGCTGGTGCGGTGCCGCCGGGCGGTCACCCAAGGCAGCCCGTTCGCGGAGACGCTGAGCGCGGTCTCTCAGCTGGCCGCGGTACCGGTGCGCTCGGCGACGCCGCCCGGGGGCCCGGCATGAGCGCCGCACCCGACCTCGACCGCCTGCGCTCTGTGGTCGCCGCGGCGTGCCGCGTCCTGGCCGCCCGCGGGCTGGCGGAGGGCTATCTCGGTCACATCAGCGTGCGGATCGACCAGCAGCGGCTGCTGGTTCGCTGCCGCGGGCCCGAGGAGCGCGGCCTGGCGTGGACCGGTGCCGACGACATCCGGCTGGTGACGCTGGACGGGGAACCCGGCGCCGACGGCGAGCTCGGGGACTGGACCGTCCCCAACGAACTGTCCCTGCACGCCGAGGTCCTGCGCAGCCGGCCGGACGTGGCCGCGGTCGTGCACGCCCACCCCCCGGCGGTCGTCGCCGCGGACCTGGCCGGCCTGCGGATCCGGCCGATCGTCGGTGCCTTCGACATCCCCGGCACCCGCCTGGCCGCCGGAGGGGTCCCCGTGTACCAACGGGGTGTCCTGGTCCGCGACCGCAGGTTGGCCCGCGAGATGCTGACGGCCATGGGTGAGCGGCCCGTCGTCGTCCTGCGGGGACACGGCATCACCAGCACCGGCGCGAGCGTGCCCGAGGCGGTGCTGCGCGCGGTCTCCGTGGATCAGATCGCCCGCCTCTCCCTGACCATCACCTCCGCCGGCGGCGACCTACGTGACCTGCCGGAGGAGGACATGGCGGAGCTGCCCGACCTGGGCCTCGGCTTCAACCTGGGCACGGCCTGGCGCCACGAGCTTGCCCGTCTCAGTCCGACGAGTTGAGCCACCTCATCTCGTCGAGCAGCGGAAAAAGGCTTTTCCATCTCTGCACAGCAGAGTCGGCGTACCCTCACGTGGTGATGACCGGTCCCAGCATGCCGCCGGCCCCTTCGTACGGCGATGTTCCTCAGTACCCGATCGAGTCCGTGGACAACGCCCTGCGGGTGCTCCTGCTCCTGGGGGAACAGCCGAAGCTCCGGCTCACAGAGGTCAGCCGCTACCTCGGCGTGGCCTCGTCCACCGCGCACCGCCTGCTCGCGATGCTGCAGTACCGCGGGTTCGTGCGGCAGGACTCGAGCAGCCGCTGCTACATCCCGGGCCCGATGCTCGACGGCCTGGCCTTCGGCGTGCTGCGGCGGCTGGACGTCCGGACGCGCGCTCGCCCGGTGCTGGAACGGCTCAACGCCGACCTCGGCGAGACGATCCATCTGGGCCGGCTCGAGGGCAGTTCGGTGCACTTCATCGACTCACTGGAGAGCAGCCGCGCGCTGCGGGTCGGCGGCCGGCTCGGCCGCTCCATGCCGGCCCACTGCACCTCGACCGGCAAGGCGCTGCTGGCCGAGCTCGGCGACGAGGATCTGGTGCGGCTCTACCCCGACGAGGGGCTGGTGCAGCTCACGCCGAGGTCCATCGGAACCCGCACGGCTCTCCTGCAGGAGCTCGCCGTGGTGCGTGCCCGCGGTTACGCGAGGAGTCAGGAGGAGGCGGAGGAGGGCGTGACGTCCGTGGCCGTCGCGCTGCACTCCACGAGATCGCCGCGGCTGGCGGTCAACGCGTCCGTGCCGGTCAGTCGGATGAGCGAGGAACTCCTCGAGTCGGTTTCCCACCAGCTCGCCGAGGCGGCCGAGGAGCTGGATCACCTGCTGCTGTAGCTGCTGCCGGCATGGGTGGAGGGCTCCGGTGAGCCGCCTGGGCGAGCTGCTGGCCGTCGGGTCCCTGCTGCTGTTCAGCGCGAACATCCTCCTGGTGGCCCCGGCGGCCCGGCGGCTGCCGCAGGACCTGGGCTTTCTGCTTGCGCTGGTGGCCAACGTGGCGGTGGCCTCGGTGCTGGTGCTGGGCCAGTACCTGCTGGCCGCCCCGGCCCCGGCGGAGTGGGACGCTCTGGTGATGTTCGCGCTCGGCGGACTGCTGACCTCCTACCTGGGCCGATGGCTCTTCACCCGGACGGTGACCACCATCGGGCCCACGCGCGCCAGTGCCCTGCAGATCACCAACCCCGTCTTCTCCGCCCTGGCCGCGTGGGTGCTGCTCGGCGAGGCGCTGCCACCAGTCGCGGTGGCAAGCGGGATCGCGGTCCTGGCCGGGCTGTATCTGACGTCGCGGCGCGCCCAGGGCACGGACACCGATCCCCTGCTGCGCGGGCCGCGGTCGGTCCCGCTCGTCGAGATCGGCCTGGCCCTGCTCGGGGCGGTCGCCTACGGGCTGGGCAACGTCGCCCGCGGCGCCGGGGTGCGCGACTGGGAGGCGCCGGTCGTCGGCAGCCTGATCGGTGCGGCGACCGGCCTGCTGGTCTACGGGCTGTTCAACACCGACCTCCGAAAGCTGGGTGGCGCGCTGCGGGGGGCGGACCCGCAGGGCCGTCGGCTCTGGCTGTTCACGGGGGTCCTGACCATCGGCGCGCAGACCTGCCTGATCGCCTCGACGCTCTACATCCCGGTGGCGGTCGCGGTGGTGATCTCCGCGGCGGTGCCCGCCATCGTGCTGCCGGTCAGTGTGCTTTTCCTGGGCCGCAGCGAGGCGATCGGGGTGCGGACCGGCCTCGGCGTGCTGTGCATCCTCAGCGGCGTGGCTGGTTTGGTGTTGAGCTGATGGCGGCGGACGGTCCGGTCGCAGGCAGGGGGGCACCCCCATGACCGGCTCGCTACCGGTGACGGTGGCCGCCACCCGCCGCGCCCGGCCGGGGCGCGAGGCGGACCTGCACCGCTGGGCGGAGACGCTGGCCGCGACGGCAGCCACGTTCCCCGGGCACGTCGCCGCCGATCTCCGTCAGCGCCGCTCGAAGGCCGGCGCGGAGGTCACCGTGGCGCTGACCTTCGCCACGGCCGCCGCCGCGTCGACCTGGGCAGCCGGCAGCGCAGGGAGCTGCTGGATCAGGCCGAAGACCTCACCGTCGGCACCACCGTCCCGGCGGCGCTGACCCTCGCGCCGGGGGCACCGCAGTCGCGGTGGGCGACCGTGTTCGTGGTCTGGGCCGGCCTCGTGCCGTTCGCACTGGCGATCAACGTGGGCGCCGGTCACCTGCTCCCCGAGCTGCCAGTCGTCCTCCGCACGATCCTGACCACCGCCGTCCTGGTGCCGCTCACCGTGTACGTGGGCATCCCGGCCGTCCG
>JALYMS010000392.1 GCA_030773535.1 Actinomycetota bacterium
CGCCGACGACCGGGCGGCGGTGTTCGGCACGCTCGAGGTCTCCGGCTATGCCTTCCTAGCCCGGAAACCGGGATGACCTCTGTTCCACCGTCCCGTCACAACAGGGCGCCGCGAGGCGCCGGAGAGGAGTCCCCATGTCCGCTGACAGCAAGGTCGTCATCGGGCTCAGCCACGGTCTGGACGATCAGGACAGCGTGCTCATCAGCTATCTGATGGGCGTCGAGGCGCTCCGAAAGGGCAAGCAGGTGCTCATGTGGCTGACCAAGGACGGCGTCCACGTGGCCAGGGCCGGCTTCGCGGAGCAGGTCGACGTCCCGGGGGCGCCCGCGGTCATCGACCTGCACAAGGAGTACGTCGAGAACGGCGGCCGCTTCTACGCCTGCCCGGTCTGCGTCAAGGCCCGCGGCATGCAGGACGGCCCCCTGGTCGAGACGGCAGAGATCAAGGGCGCGCCGTCCGTGTAGGAGTTCACCGAGGGCGGCGCACTCACCTTCAACTACTGAACTCGCCGGTGCCCGTCCCTCACCGGGCGGGCACCGCCCCGGTCGCACGAGGAGGCACCCGCCGGTCGCCCTGCAGGTCAGCTGTCTCTGGACGAACGCCAGGCTCCCCGCCATGTCGAGGGACTGACCGAAGCGGCTCTGGTACCGCCCCGTCACACGGGTCCCAGGGGTACGCGCGCCTTCCCAGGACGGCGGTCCTGCCCCACCTAGAGTTCGGCGCATGGCCGGGGAGGGTGGATGGAGGGCGTTCGCCGGTTCCCCGCAGCCGGTGGAGATCCATCACCGCGGGATCTGGTACTCCGGTGAACTGCTGGGCTGGCGGAACGAGCCGGACGGCCGGGTCGTGGCGCGGGTTCGCTGCGTCGTCGACCGCTTGCGCCATTCCGCCTGGAAGGACCTCTCCGACCTCCGCCTCCCCGACCCGGCCGATCCGCCTCGCCGAGCGGTCCTGCCTCCGGGCCTGCCCGGCCCGGCCCCCGCGGACGAGGTCGACGCCACCCGGCCGCACGTGCTCCTGGCCGAACTCCGCACCCGCCCGCGGACGCCGGCGCACGTCCGCACCCCGCCTCCTCGCCGGGCCGAGCAGCCCGTGCGCCCCCGGTGGGAACCGGCGGAACCGCTGCCCCGCCGTAGCACGCCCGTTCGACAGCGCACTCCTGACCACCCGGAGCGCCGCAAGGTCGACCTGAGCCGCGTCTGATTCCGGCGGCCGGGGGGACACCGGAAAGCACGGAAGCCCGGCACCCTGAGGGGCCGGGCTTCCGTCGTCGTAGCGGGGGCAGGATTCGAACCTGCGACCTCTGGGTTATGAGCCCAGCGAGCTACCGAGCTGCTCCACCCCGCGTCGGTAAGAAGAGCCTACCAGCCCCGGGACGGGGAGAACGCGGGGGTCCCGCGTCCTCCCCGTCGATCAGCCGGACGGCGTCGCCGCGGCGGGCGCCGCGGGCGATGCGGCGGTCCGCTGGGCCGCCTGGTAAGTGGTGACCGCGGCCTGCAGATCTTCCAGGGCCCGGCCCTGACCGGCGAAGTCGCCGGCGCGCTGAGCGGTCTCGAGCGCCTGCAGCGCCGCGTTGATGGCCGCCACCGCCTGTGCCATCTCGGGCGTGGACGGCGAGACGCTCCCATCGGACGGGGCCGGCGGCGGCGGCGTGCCCGGGGTGGACGGCGTGGTCGTGCCGTCGCCGGCAGCGGGAGCGTCCCCGCCGTCGGTGGCCGACTCCCCCGCTCCAGCGCCGAACACCTGGTCGAGCGCCTCGGACAGCGTATTGGCGTAACCGACCCGGTCCCCGTAGTTGACCAGCACCTTCTGCAGCAGCGGGAAAGAGTTCTCCCCGGTGCCCTGCACGTACAGCGGCTCCACGTAGAGCAGTCCGTCCCCACCGATCGGCAGCGTCAACAGGTTGCCGAACACCGCCCGCGACTCCTGGCTGTTGAACAGCGTCAGGTCGGGGCGCACCTGGTTGTTCGTGATGAACGACTGCTGGACCTGCTGGGGACCACGGAACGGTGTGTTCCCCGGGAGCCGCAGCACCTGGATCTGTCCATAGGTAGCGGGATCGCTGGACGCGGAGATCATCGAGGAGAGGTTCTCGCGATTGAACGCGTTCAGCGCGCTGGTCAGCTGGAAGCTGGCCCGCTCGTCGCCCGGCCGCTGGGCGAGGATGTAGTACGGCGGCTGGGCCTCCTGGGTTTCCCGCGTCGGGTCGTCGGGGACCTGCCACCGGTCGTTCTGGTTGAAGAAGTCGACCGGGTCGGAGACGTGGTAGCGGGTCAGGATGTCCCGCTGCAGCTTGAACAGGTCCTCCGGGTACCGGACGTGACCCTCCAGCTCCGAGGGCATCTCGTCGCGCGGCAGCACGGTGCCGGGGAAGGCCTTCATGAACGCCTGCAGGACCGGGTCCTGCTCGTCCCACTCGTACAGCCGCACCGTGCCGTCGTAGGCGTCGACGGTCGCCTTCACCGAGTTGCGGATGTAGTTGAACTGCTCGTTGGGCAGCGCCGTCGTGCCGGCGCCGGTGAGCGAGTCCTGCGCCGCCGCACCGAGCTCCATGGACTCCGCGTAGGGGTAGGCGGCCGAGGTCGTGTAGCCGTCGAGGATCCAGGTGACCTTGCCGTCGATGACCGCGGGATAGGGGTCGCCGTCGATCTCCAGGAAGGGCGCGGCCTTCTCCACGCGCTCCAGCGGGTCGCGGACGTAGAGGACCTTCGAGGCGTCGTTGACGGCGTCGGAGAGCAGGAAGTTCCGCTCGCGGTAGTGGATGGCGAAGGTCAGCTGGCGGAAGAAGCTGCCGATCGACACCCCGCCCTCGCCGTCGTAGGTGTTGTTGATCTGTCCCTCGTCGCCGTCCTCGGGCTGGTCGAACTCCCGCGGCTCCGCTCCCTCCTCGGCGCCGACGACGGAGTAGACGTCCTGCCCGCCCTGCTGGATCAACTCGCCGTAGTAGATCCGCGGCTGGTCGACCTCGATGTTGCCGATCGTGGGCAGGTCCCGGGTGGTGAAGTTCGGCTCGCCGCCCTCCTGCCCGGCGACGACCTCGTTGGCGGGCGCCGCGACGAAGCCGTTGCCGTGGGTGTAGACGGTGTGCCGGTTGATCCAGGTGTCCTGGTTCTCCGACAGCCCGGCGCTGTTGAGCTCGCGCACGGCGACGACGTAGTCACGGGTCTCCCCGTCGATGGTGTAGCGGTCGATGTCCAGCTTCTCGGGGAAGCCGTAGACGTTGCGGATCTGCTGGCGGGCGGTGAACGTGCGCGACAGGACGTTGGGGTCCAGCAGGCGGGCGTTGGGGATGGTCTCGGTGTCGTTGCGCAGTTCCGCCTGCGCCGCCGCCGTGTCCACCTCGTCGCCGGTGGCCTCCTGGGCGTAGTTGACGTAGTCGACGTCGGAGAGCCCATAGGCGTCGAGGGTGGAGTCGATGGCCTTCTCGATGTAAGGGGCCTCCCGCTGGTCGGCGCTGGGCCGGACCACGAACTGCTGCACGATCGCCGGGTACGCCACCCCGATGACCACGCTGGTGACGAGCAGCAGCACCAGCGCGCCGGCCGGGAGCAGGAAGTTGCGGAAGAAGATGTTGGCGAAGAACGCCACCGCGCACACCGCCGCGACGAAGACCAGGATCGTCTTGGGCACGAGCAGTGCGTTGACGTCGGTGTAGCTCGCTCCGGTGAAGACGTCGCCGCGCTCGGAGTAGACGATGCCGTAGCGGTCCAGCCAGTAGGCGGCCGACTTCAGTGCCAGGAACAGGCCCAGCAGCACCGACAGCTGCACCCGCGCGGCACCCGAGAGCTTCTGCCCGGGGGTCTGCAGCCGCAGCCCGCCGAAGACGTAGTGGGTGAGCAGCGAGCCGATGAGCGAGAGCAGCACGACGGCAATGCCGAAGCCCAGGGCCAGCCGGTAGAAGGGGTAGTCGAAGACGAAGAAGGACAGGTCCCGGCCGAACTGGGGGTCCACCTGCCCGAAGGATGTGCTGTTGCGGAAGCCCAGCCACGTCTCCCAGCTGCCCTGCGCCGTGAAGCCGGCGAACAGGCCGAGCACTCCCCCGACGGCGGTGAGCACCAGACCCCGGCGCGGCTCCAGGGACTGCCGGTAGCGCTCCAGGTTCTGCTGCTCCAGCGACATGGGCCGGAACGTCGGGCGGAATCGGTAGGCGAGGTAGATCGACAGGGCGGTGAGCCCGCCGACGGAGAGCCCGGCGACCGCGAAGAGGAGGGCGCGCGTCTGCAGCTCGGTCCAGAAGACCTCGGTGTAACCGGTCTCGGCGAACCACAGGTAGTCGACGTAGACGTTGGTCACCGTCCCGATGGCGGTGAACAGCACCAGCAGGACGCCGAGGGCGCCGAGCACCAGCTTGGCGCGGCGCGACAAGGTCGGCACCGGCATGGGCGGCCGCATGGACACGGACGGTCTCCTTCAGTCACGGGTGGCAGTGCGAGCCGGGGCCCGGGTCGGTCGACCGCGGCGGACGTGCGGGCGAGGGGCACCGGGCGGGAGCTCCCGGTTCCCCCAGGACAACGCTCCGGGCGGCGCCGGGTTCCCGACTGCCGGCTCGGCGATGAGCTTCCCCCACGGGCCGATCGCGCCGTCGACCGGTTCTCCGGACGCCGGGTTCAGCATTCCTCCGGGGTACGGCCGGCGCGGAGGTCGGCCAGCGCCTCCAGCGCCTCGTTCAGCGTCGCCACCCGGGCCAGCGGGAAGCCCGGGTCGGAGGCCGCCAGCGCCTCGGCGCAGTTCCCGGCCGGCACGAGGAACAGGTCGGCCTCGATGTCCTCCGCGGCCGCCATCTTCAGCGCGATCCCGCCGATGGGGCCCACCTTGCCCTCGGTATCGATGGTCCCGGTGCCGGCCACGACGGCGCCCTCGGTGAGATCCTCCTCGCCGACCAGATCAAGGATGCCCAGGGTCAGCATGAGTCCCGCGGACGGCCCGCCGACGTCCTCGACCTGGATGTCGACGTCGAAGGGCGCCGAGGGCTGCTCCAGGATCATCAGCCCGAGCAGCGAGCCCTCGCGGTCCTGCGCGCGCTTCGTGGTGACCTCCGCGCGGCCCTGCTCGCCCAGCCGGGTGTACGTCACCGACACGGTCGAGCCGCCCGGGATGGAGGTGAGCACCGCGTCGAGCGTCTCGGCGTCCGGGGTCGGCCGCCCGTCCACGGTCTCGAGCGCGTCCCCCTCCTCCAGCTCACCCTCCGACGGGGAGTCCTCGGCGAGGCCCTGCACCACGACCTTCACGGGGTAGCCCAGGTGGCCCAGCGCGACGGTCTGGGCGGCCTGTTCGGAGCTCAGGAACGCGTCGAGGTTCGCCTTGCGGGTCTCCTCCTCCGTGCGGTCGGGCGGATACACCGTCTCCTCCGGTACGACGCTCACCTCGTCGTCGAACCATCCCGATATCGCCTGGACCAGGCTCAGTCCGCCCCGGCTGACCCCGACCGTGGTCAGGTGGAGCTCGCCGCTCACCTCGTTCGGCCGCCGCCCCTCGACCTCGATGATGCTCTCGCCGTCGACGCCGCCGAGGGTGTCGTAGACCGGGCCCGGCACCTGCGCGACGTAGGGAACGGGCAGGGTCGTCCCCAGCAGGCCGAAGAGCACCAGGAGGACCGCACCTGCGGTCAGGACGGCGGTGCGACGGGTCACGAGGGGCGAGCCTATGTCGTCCCGCCGTCCAGGGATCCCGGCGCGAAGATCCGCGTCTACCGTGGACGTATGAGTGACGTGCCGTTCGGCTTCGGGCTCCCCGACCGTGACCCCGAGCGCCGGGAGCCGGGAGGCGGCCAGACCCCGGCGGGCGACCCGTTCGGCCTCGGTGCCCTCTTCGGCGGCGTCGCGGGCGGTGGATCCCCCGAGGACGTGCTCGGGAAGATGCCGCTGTTCGCCGAGCTGCAGAAGCTGATGAACTGGTCCGGCGGCCCGGTCAACTGGGATCTCGCCCGCCAGGGAGCGGTCAGCCAGCTCGCCGCCGGTTCCCAGCCGACGTCGGAGGCCGAGCGGACGGCCGTCGCCGAGTCGCTCCGGCTGGCCGACCTGTGGCTGGACCAGGTGACCGAGCTGCCCTCGGGCATCGAGCGGACGGCCGCGTGGTCCCGTATCGAGTGGGTCGAGCTCACCCTGCCCGCGTGGGGGGCCCTGATCGACCCGCTCGCCGAGAAGGTGGTGGCCGCGATGACCAGCGCGCTGCCTGCGGAAGCGGCCATGGCGTTCGGGCCGATCGCCGGGATCATGGGCCGGATGGGCGGGCTGATGTTCGGCGCCCAGGTCGGCTCGGCGCTGGGCAAGCTCGCGGACGAGGTGGTCACCAGCACCGACGTCGGCCTTCCGCTCGCTCCGTCCGGCACCGGCGTCCTCGTGCCACAGAACGTCGCCGCGTTCGCCGCCGGCCTGGACCGGCCGGCCGACGAGGTGCGCCTGTTCCTCGCGCTGCGGGAAGCTGCCTCGCAGCGGCTGTTCGCCCACGTCCCCTGGCTGCGCCAGCAGCTCCAGGACGCGGTGCACGCCTACGCGCAGGGGATCACCATCGACCGCGAGGCGATCGAGCGCGGGATCAACGAGGCCATGTCCGGCGGCGGCCTCGGCGGCGGGCTGGACCCGAGCGACCCGGAGAGCATCCAGCGGCTGCTGGGCAGCGGCGTGCTGGAGCCCGAGGAGACGCCCGAGCAGCAGATGGCGCTGCGCCGGCTGGAGACCCTGCTCGCTCTGGTCGAGGGCTGGGTGGACACCGTCGTAGCGGCCGCAGCCGCCGACCGGCTGCCCGGCCACTCCGCCCTCGCCGAGACGATGCGCCGTCGACGCGCCTCGGGCGGACCCGCGGAGCAGACGTTCGCCACCCTGGTGGGCCTGCAGCTGCGGCCTCGGCGCCTGCGTGACGCAGCCACCGTGTGGGCGGCCATGGGCCAGCAGCACGGCAGCGCCGACCGCGACGCCCTGTGGGCCCACCCCGATCTGCTGCCGACCTCGGAGGACCTCGACGAACCGCTGGACTTCGTGACCCGTCAGGGACTCGACGACGAACTCGCCGCGCTGACCGCCGAGGACGCCGGCCGGTCGCCGTCGGACGAGGGAACGCGAGCCGGCGACGGCGACACCGGTCGCGACGACGACCCGGAGGAGCCTCCGGGCCCGTCGGAGGACCGCGCCTGAGCGCTCAGTCCACGTGGTCGGCCGACCCGGGGCCGCCCGCGGCGGCCTCCCCGGCGGTGTTGGCCAACTCGATGCCCTCCAGGAAGCCACGGGCCCGCTCCGCGCGCGGATACCGGGCGACCAGGGCCCAGAAGCGCTCGTCGTGGCCCGCCTCGAGCAGGTGGGCCAACTCGTGGACGAGCACGTAGTCGACGACGTACTCCGGCATCGACCGCAATCGGCTCGACAGCCGGATGCTCCGGTCGGCCGGGGTGCACGAACCCCAGCGGCGGTGCTGGTTCTCCACCCACCGGACGCTGGCCGGCTCGGCCGCACCGTCGAAGTGGGCAGCGGAGAGTGCCCGGGCGCGGGCCATGAGCTCCTCGTCACCACCCAGTGACCGGCGGCGCCGCTCCTCGCGGGTCTGCAGCTTGGCGACCATCTGGGCCACCCACCGGCGTTCCTCGGCGGGGCTGAACGCAGCGGGGATGAGGACGACCGTGCGGCCCAGCTCCCGGTAGGCGGTCACGGTCCGCCGCCTCCGCGGGCTGCGGCGTACCTCGACGACGTCCCCGCCCCCATCGACGGCGCCCCCGGCGACGGCGAGCCCGTCGGCGCCGGCGACCGGCGGAGGGCCGGCGGGCGTCGGGTACGCGTTCGCGTCGGGGATCGGTCCGGGCACGCTGGCACCGTAAGCCACGGCGGCGACCGCGCGCCTGCGAACAGGCACCCACTCGGGTACAGGTCGCACGGACGGTGGACACGGCGACCGTCGTCGGCGCAACAGCACGCCGTCCGGACGCCGTCCACAGCCCTCGGCCGGGCATCGGCCCTGCTCAGCGGAGGATGGCTGAACCGGGGATGGCGCCGTCCCCGGCTCCTCCCCGCTCCGCGCACAGGGACACGCCGCGCCGTCCCCACGCGGTCCACAAGGTTGTCCACAGCCTGTGTGCGGCGGAGGACGCCGCAGACGCCCGGCCGGCACTCTGCCGGTTCCGCACGGATGCGACCGGGGTAGCGTGCCTCCGCAATGGCGACCGGCGCGCGTGCCGAGGCGCCCCGACAACGAGGAGATCCCGTGGCGGAGAGCTACAACGGCTACTGCGTGAAGTGCAAGGACAAGCGCGACTTCGACGGTGAGGTCAAGGTCAGCGAGTCCGGCCGGCGCATGGCCCAGGGCACCTGCCCCGTGTGCGGCACCAAGATGAACCGGATCCTCGGCAAGGCCTGATCGCCCGAGCCGCTCGACGGCGGCGCCCCCGCTCGGGGG
>JALYMS010000393.1 GCA_030773535.1 Actinomycetota bacterium
TCGCCTCGAAGAGGTCCGGCCGGTCGGGCAGGACCCACACCATGAGCCCGACGCCGAACGGAACCTCGGCCTCCGCGGGGATCGCGCACTGCTCGGTGACGAACTCGGCGGAGGAGGAGCCGCTGACGCCGATCATCCCGAGCCCGCCGCCGGCGGAGACGGCACGGGCCATCGCCCCGCCGGCCACCCCGGCCATCGGCGCTCCGATGACCGGGGTGGTCAGGTCGAACCAGCGGGTCAGGGGCGTCTTGATCACGTGCTCATGGTGCCGCCGTCCCGCTTCCGGCGCCTACTGCGCCGCGGGACCGCCCTGTTCGGTGCCGGAGAGCTGCTTCAGGAACTCGTGGCAGCGCCTCGCCCGGGCGGAGTCCTGCTCCATGACCTCGCGGAAGAAGGCCGCGATGTCGTTCAGGCCCGCGTTGTCGGCGTCCCGGACGTACTGGCCGTAGTCGTGCCCGGCCTTGAGCGAGTGGTACTGGACGGAGATGAGGTCGTAGAAGACGTCTTCGAAGCCGGTTTCACCGGTGGCCATCGGTTGCTCCCTCTTGACATAGCCGTTCGGACGCCGCGGGGGTTCCCCAGCCGCCGGGGATGAAACGGACCGATCCGTCGCCGGGCGGTGGGAGCCGCAGGTCAGGCCGGTATAGGCGACGAGAAGCCCCCGCCGGGATCGTCCCCGCCGGGAGTGTCCCCGCCCAAGTCGGTCTCCGCCTGCCCGGCGGCCAGCTCCTCCTCGCCGCCGGCCGCCGGATCGTCCTCGCCCGACGCGAGGTCGTCACCCTGGCCGTACGCGCCGGGATCGGCCTGCAGGGTTCGGGGGTCGTTGAGGGGATCGGGAACGTCGGGATCGGTGACAGTCATGCCGGGCGCATGCCCCGTTGCCCGACGCCCGAACCGCTGGCTCACGCGTAATCCAGGCGTCACGCATACGCGGGGTGGAGCCTGGAGAAGCTCGGCGCCGAGGTCGCGCACCGACCGCAACCGGCGAGTTGGGACGACTTCCTCGCCGACGTCGGCCCCGCCTACGGCCGCTCGGGGTCCTGATCCGGTTCGCTGTCGCGGCGACTCAGGGCGGCCATCGCGATCGCTGCGCTCCAACCGACCAGCACGATCGGTGTCTCGGTCGGGTCGAAGCCGCCGGGGCGGATCCGCGCCCGATTCATCCGCTCGCTCGGGTAGCCGGAGCACATTCCCGTACCCAGCAGCCGGAGCGCCCGCCGCGCGCGCTCGTCGGGGCCGCAGAGCAGACGGGAGATGGCCCAGACCTGCGCCGCCACCATGTACGACGGCGCGCTGTAGGCGGTCCCGATCCAGAGCCAGTCCCGGCCGACGTGGTCAGGGCTCCCCGTCATGAAAGGCACGTCGAAGTGGCGCCGCCGCCGCAGGGCGACGAGGTGGCCGGCCAGCTGCGCGACCAGCTGGACCGAGGAGACCACGACGAGCGCTGGGTGCGTCATGCGCCCGCACCGTAGAGCTACCGCTTCCGCTCTGGGGGCGCTGCCCGCGCTCCGGGAGTCCTGCAGAACCCCCACGCCGGGCACGACGCCCACAGAGCGGAGACGAGTTCAGGCGGGCTGTTCGACCTGCACCGGGTCGGGGCCGGTCCAGGGGCCCAGCCGGCCGAGCAGCCGGTCGCGCGAGGCCAGTCGCGGTCCGGCCTGCACCGGGTAGACGTCGTAGCCGTCGGTCAGCTCCCGAAAGGCGTGGACGGCGAAGTTCGGGTCGTCCTGCGCCTCGCGGGCCAGCGCCACCAGGTCGGCTGCCCCGGACGCCACGATCGCCTCGGCCTGGCGGGCGTCGACGATCAGCCCGACCGCCATGGTCCCGATCTGCGCCTGGGCCCGGACCTGTGCCGCGTACGGCACCTGGTAGCCGTAGCCGATGGGGTGCTCCCAGCCGCCTCCCACGCCGCCGCCGGAGATGTCGACGACGTCCACCCCGCGGGCCTTCAGCTCGCGCGCGAAGGAGACGGTGTCGTCGATGGTGATGCCGTTCCGGGAACCGTCGACCGAGGACACCCGGACGAACAGCGGTCGGTCGGCGGGCCAGGCGGCTCGCACGGCCTCGACCACCTCCAGCGGGAAGCGCATCCGCTGCTCCAGCGAGCCCCCGTAGCCGTCGTCCCGCCGGTTCGTGAGGGGGGAGAGGAACTGGTGCAGCAGGTACCCGTGCGCCGCGTGTACCTCGACGACGTCGAACCCCGCGGTCAGCGAGCGCCGGGTCGCGGAGACGAAGGCGTCGCGCAGCTCGGCCAGCTCGTCGACCGTCAGCGCGTGGGGCGTCGGGTAGCCGGGGCCGGCGGGAACGGCGCTGGCCGACACGGTGGGCCACGGCTGCTCACCCGGACGGGTGTTCTCCGGTGTCACCGGGCCGCCGCCGTCCCAGGGGCGCAGGCTGCTGGCCTTGGCGCCGGCGTGGGCGAGCTGGATGCCGGCAGCGGCGCCGTGCGCGCGCAGGAACTCGGCCAC
>JALYMS010000394.1 GCA_030773535.1 Actinomycetota bacterium
CCTCGATGGAGAGCTTGCGCGCACCGGAGAGCTGCGGCAGGCCCAGCCGCTCGGCGAGCAGCGCCGGCATCACGCTCAGCTGCGCGTCCGTGGCCTCGGCACCGCACAGCACCAGGTCGTACTCCAGCTGCGAGAGCGCGGCCGCGAGAACCGCGCTGGTCTGCACCGCACAGGAGCCGTGGATGGCGTCGTCGACGACGTGCACCGCCTTGTCGCAGCCCATGGACAGGGCCTTGCGGATGGCGTCGGTGGCCGTCGCGGGCCCGACGGTCAGCACGGTCACCTCCCCGCCCTGCGCATCGCGGACCAGGAGCGCCTCCTCGATGGCGTACTCGTCCATCTCGTTGATGACGTTGTCGGCCGAGGCGCGGGCGACGGTGTTGTCCGCCGGGTCCAGCTTGCGCTCACTGCCCGAGTCCGGGACCTGCTTGACGAGAACGACGATGTTCATCGCTGGGACCTTCCTCCGCGACGTTCAGGGCGCGGACACGAGGTCCGCCTGGCTCCGATCATCAATGTTACCGATTGGTAACGCCCGAGCCAGCGGCGGTTCGTGACGCCGGTCACGGCTGGGCCGGTCGCCACTCCCCCGTGGCGGCGAACCGCCGCAGGGTGTCGGTGTGCGGCCCCAGGTCCAGGCCTTGCCCGGCCACCCAGTCGTCGGAGTAGTAGGTGTGCGCGTACCGCTCGCCGCCGTCGCAGAGGAGCGTGACGATGCTGCCGCTGCGCCCTGCGGCCACCAGCTCGGCGACCAGCTGGAAGGCGCCCCAGAGGTTGGTGCCCGTGGACCCGCCGGCCCGCCGTCCCGTCGTCCGCTCCAGCTCCCGCATCGCGGCCAGGGACGCGGCGTCCGGGACGCACAGCATGCGGTCCACGATGGTCGGCACGAACGAGGGCTCCACCCGCGGGCGGCCGATGCCCTCGATCCGGGAGGAGCGCCCGGTCGTCGTCCCGGGGTCCCTGTCGCGCCATCCCGGGAAGAACGACGAGCCCTCGGGGTCGACGACGGCCAGCCGGGTCGGCAGCCGTCGGTAGCGCAGGTAACGACCCACCGTCGCGCTGGTGCCGCCGGTGCCGGCTCCGACGACGACCCACTCCGGCACCGGGTGCCGCTCGAGCTGCAGCTGGGAGAAGATCGACTCGGCGATGTTGTTGTTGCCCCGCCAGTCCGTCGCCCGCTCCGCGTAGGTGAACTGGTCGAGGAAGTGGCCGCCGCACTCGGCAGCCAGCCGCCGCGCCTCGCCGTAGATGTCCGGCGCCCGTTCCACGAAGTGGCAGCGGCCGCCGTGGAACTCGATGAGCGCGATCTTCTCCGGGCTGGTCGACCTCGGCATGACGGCCACGAACGGCAGCCCGAGCATGCGCGCGAACCATGCCTCGCTGACCGCGGTCGAGCCGCTGGACGCCTCGACCACCGTGGTGCCCTCGGTGATCTGGCCCGAGCAGAGCCCGTACAGGAACAGCGAGCGGGCCAGCCGGTGCTTGAGGCTCCCGGTCGGGTGGGTGGACTCGTCCTTCAGGTAGAGATCGACCCCCCACTCGGCGGGCAGCGGGTAGGCCAGCAGGTGCGTGTCGGCGCTGCGGCGCGCGTCGGCCTCGACCAGCTCCACCGCCCGGTCCACCCACGCACGGGCCGCGGGCTCGGAGCGGTCGACGTCGGTGGAGAAGTTCACCCGGCCGGCTCTGTCGGCGACGTCGCCGCACCGGCGGCCGGCTGGTCGCCCGGCTCCTCGGGCACGACGAGCACCGGCCGCTCGGCCGGCAGCACGGTCACCGCCGTCCCGGGCGTCAGCTCCTGGGTGTCGGCGCTGGCCACGTCGATCCGTACCTCGACACCGCCGGGCAGGCTCACCGCCAGCCGGGTGACCGCGCCGGAGAAGGTGCGGGTGATGACGCGCCCCCGCCCGTCCGGGTCCGCCGTCACCACCAGCGACTCCGGCCGCACCAGAGCCGCCACCGGTCCCGAGGAGGGGCGCTGGCCCATGACCGGCCGGTGCTGTCCGAGCAGCTGCACCCCGTCCGGGACGAGCTGCGCGGGCAGTCGGTTCATCGTGCCGACGAACTGCGCCACGAACGCGGTGGCCGGACGCTCGTACAGCTCGTCGGGCGAGGCGACCTGCTCGAGACGACCGGACCGCATGACCCCGACCCGGTCGGCGACCGAGAGGGCCTCGGCCTGGTCGTGGGTCACGAAGACGGTGGTGATGCCCAGCTCGAGCTGGATCCTGCGGATCTCCTCCCGGAGCTGCACACGCACCTGGGCGTCCAGCGCCGACAGCGGCTCGTCGAGCAGCAGCACCTGGGGCGCGACGGCCAGTGCGCGGGCCAGCGCGACCCGCTGCTGCTGCCCACCGGAGAGCTGGTGGGGATACCGGCTGCCGCGGTCGGCCAGCCCGACCAGTTCGAGCAGCTCGGCGGCCCGTGCGGTCTGCTCGGCCTTGCCGCGGCGGCGCACCCGGAGCCCGAAGGCGACATTCTGGACGACCGTCAGGTTGGGGAACAAGCTGTAGGCCTGGAACACCATGCCCATGTCCCGCTTGCTGGCCGGAGTGCCGGTGATGTCCCGGCTGCCGAGGAGGATGCGGCCGGCGTCGGGCCGGTCGAACCCGGCGATCGCCCGCAGCGCGGTGGTCTTCCCGCAGCCCGACGGTCCCAGCAGGGCCAGGAACTCCCCGCCGGCGATGTCGAGGTCCAGGCCGTCGAGCGCGGTCACCGAGCCGTAGCGCCGGGTGAGTCCTTCCAACCGGATGGGCACTCCGGGGGCGGTCCGGAGGTCGGCCGGCTCCGACGGACGCGCGGACACAGCAGTCATGTCGACTCCTTCCCGCCGCGCCGGCGGTCCAGCGCAGAGATCATCAACAGCAGCACCCATGTCACGAGCAGCGACAGCACCGAGACCGCGACCGAGAGCTGCGGCTGGGAGCCCGAGATCCGGACGATCCAGGTGGGGAACGTCTCGAAGCCGAGGATCACGGCGATCGTGTACTCCCCCAGCACCAGCGCGAGGGTCAGGAACGACGCGTTGAGCACCGACGTTCGCAGGACCGGCAGAACCACGGATACGAGCACCCGGGGCCATGAGGCGCCGAGGTTGCGGGCGGCCTCGGTGAGCGTGGGCAGGTCCGCTCCGCGGACGCCGGCGTCGAGCGCCCGGTACACGAACGGCAGCGCGAGGACGACGTAGACGAAGACCAGGATCCAGGGCAGCGCCGGCTCCTGGAGGGCGTAGAAGGCCTCGGCCAGCGGCGTCCCGAAGAAGTAGTCCGGTGCCCAGGCGAGCACGCTCCGCACGCCCACGACCAGCGCGATCGGCGGCAGCACCAGCGGCATGAGGGTGAGCAGCTCGACGGCGGTCCGCAGGCGAGGGAGGCGGAGGTTGACCAGCACCACCGTCGGGACCATGAGCAGCAGTACGAGGACGACGGTCAGCCCCGCGAGGGCCAGGGAGCGGGAGAACGCCTCGGTGAACCCCTCCGCTGCCGGGATGCCCGCGTAGTGCCGCCCGCTGATCCCGCCTCGACCGCGGTCCCGGATGGAGAACCAGACCGACGCGGCGATCGGCACGAGGAAGTACAGGCCCAGCGCAGCCAGGACGCCGAAGCGCCACGCACCCGCGCCGCGACGGCGACCATCGCGGACCGGCGTATCAGATGCCACCCCTCCCGCGCCGGCGACACCGGCGGCCAGCGCCGTCACGACAGCGCCGTCACGACAGCGCCGTCACGACAGCCACCGCTGGGTCCGGCGCTGCACCAGTGCGTAGAAGATCATCACGAGGCCGATGAGCAGCACCATGCCAAGGGCCAGCGCCTTGCCGAGGTTCTCCGAGCCCACGACCACGTTGCTCGAGAGCGCGTCGGCGATCTGGAGGGTGACGAGCGGGACGCTGCTGCCGACCAGTGCCCGGGCAGTCGCATAGGCGGCGAAGGCGGACGCGAACAGGAGCATGGTCGCGCCGATCACGGGCGGGGCCAGGACCGGACCGCCGACGTAGCGCCAGTACTGCCAGGCGCTCGCGCCCAGGTTGTCGGCCGCTTCCCGCCACTGCGGACGGAGCGCCTCCAGCGCCGGCGTGATGGTCAGGACCATCAGCGGGATGAGGAAGTAGAGGTAGACCAGCCCCAGACCGGTGATCGAGGCCAGCCGGAAGCCGCCGAGGCTGAACCCGAGGTTGTCCTCCAGCAGCACGGTGACGACTCCGGCGGTGCCGATGGTCGCCAGGAAGGCGAAGGCCAGCGGGATGCCGCCGAAGTTCGCCAGCACGCCCGAGGCGGTGAGCACCAGCCGCCGCAGCAGCCGGCCCCGCCTCGCGCGCAGGACGGCGAGGGCCAGCGCGAGCCCGAGCACGGCGCTCAGCACGGCGGTGATCGCCGAGAGCCGGAGGCTCCCGACGTAGGCCCGCCGGTAGGGGCCCTCCGTGATGGCCTGGACCGACGCGGTCGACCAGCTCTCCTCGAAGGTGACGGGGTCGGTGGCGCGGAAGGCCTCCACCGCCAGCACTCCGATGGGCAGGAGCAGGAAGACCGCGACGTAGAGGAAGAACGGCAGCGCGCCCAGGGCGGTCAGCACGAGGCCGCGCCGGCCCCTCCTCCGAGGGGCCGGCG
>JALYMS010000395.1 GCA_030773535.1 Actinomycetota bacterium
CCGTCACCGGCGCCGCCATGGTCGGGGTGAGCGCCTGGCAGAGCGATCAGTTCGCCGCCGACGCCAAGCGCGACGTCAGCGCTCTGGTGGAGGAGGACATCTCGCGGACCGCCGCAGGGGTCTATGACGTGGTGTCCACCCAGGGCGCCTCCACGGCGGCCAAGGTGGACTCCGACCTCGCCGTCGCCCAGTACGTGCTCGGCCAGGCCGGCGGATTCAGCATCGACCGCAACCCCAAGTCGCCGCCCGTCCCCTGGGAGGCCAAGAACCAGTTCTCCGGGGACGTGACCGCGATCGAGCTGCCCCGGGTGCTGGTGGGCACCCAATGGTTGGGGAAGAACAACGACGTCGCCGTCCCGACGCCGGTGGTCGACACCATCAAGTCGATGACCGGAGCAACGGTCACGATCTTTCAGAAGACGCCGTCCGGGGACTTCCTCCGCGTGGCCACGAACGTGCAGGCGGCTTCGGGGGCACGCGCGATCGGCACCTACATCCCCGTGACCAACCCCGACGGGAAGCCCAACCCCGTCGTGGCGACGGTCCTGAAGGGTGAGACCTACCGCGGGAACGCGTTCGTCGTCGACTCCTGGCTGGTCTCCGCCTACGCCCCGCTCCTCGACCCCACCGGCCAGGTGGTCGGCGTCCTGTACGTGGGTGTCAAGCAGCAGAACCTGCCCGCCCTGCGCGAGAGCCTGGAAGCCACCACGGTGGGCGACACCGGCCACGTCGAGGTGTTCGGCGGCACCGGCGCCATGGCCGGCACCGTCCTGATCAGCCCCGAGGGCGTCCGCGACGGCGACGCCATGATCGAGGCCACCGACGCCGACGGGGCGCCCCACGTCCAGCAGATGGTGGAGGCGGCCACCGGGCTCCAGCCGGGTGAGCAGGCCACCGTGCGCTACGTCGACCCGGAGGCCGGTCCCTCCACCGTGCGCCTGACCTACTACGCGCCGTGGGACTGGGTCATCGCGACGACCGCCCGCGACGGTGACTTCTCCGGCCCGGTGGACTCGCTGGCCGAGGGCCGGTCGTCCATGGTCAACGCCCTGGTCGTCGCCGCAGCGGCGATCGCCCTCCTCGGCGGCCTGCTCTCCTACTGGGTCGGTCGCCGGCTCACCGCGCCGCTGCTGCGCCTGCGCGACCGCATGGCCGAGATCGCCGACGGCGAGGGCGACCTCACCCAGCGCATGGACGAGTCCCGGTCGGACGAGGTGGGCCAGCTGTCGAGCGCCTTCAACCGCTTCGTCGACAAGGTCGCCGGCACCGTCCGCGAGATCGGCCGCTGCGCCCGCGAGGTGGCCGGCTCGGCCGCCGGCGTCGCCGCCGTCGCGGACGGCCTGGCCGAGCGGTCGAGCCGCAGCCGCCGGCAGGCACAGGGGGCACACGGCGCTGCCACCGAGATCAGCACCAGCGTCTCGGCCGCGGCGTCGGGCGCCCAGGAGATGGGCGTCTCCATCTCCGAGATCGCCCGGAGCGCCGCGAACGCCGCGGAGGTCGGGCGGCAGGCGGCCGACCTCGCCGAGCGGACCGAGGGCACCATCGCCGCACTCGGCGCCAGCTCGGCCGAGATCGGCGACGTCGTCAAGGTGATCTCCGGCGTCGCCGAGCAGACGAACCTGCTCGCCCTGAACGCCACCATCGAGGCCGCGCGCGCCGGGGCCGCCGGCAAGGGTTTCGCCGTCGTCGCCAACGAGGTCAAGGAACTGGCCCAGGAGGCGGGCAAGGCCAGCGAGGAGATCGCCCAGCGGGTCCAGGGCATCCAGTCCGAGACGTCCGCGGCGGTCCGCGCGATCGCCCAGATCGCCGAGGTGGTCCGTGCGATCAACGACCACCAGACGACGATCGCCAGCGCGGTGGAGGAGCAGACGGCGACCACCGGCGAGCTCACCCGGAGCGTGGCCGCCGCCGCGGACGGGGCCGGCACTGTCACCTCCACGCTCACCTCGGTCAGCAGGGACGCCGACGACAGCGCGCAGGACGTCGAACGGGCGCGGGTGGCCGCTCGCGAGCTCGACGGCCTGTCCGCGGAGCTCAACCGACTGCTCGGCGCGTTCACCGTCTGACGCGAGCGGCGACCGTGCGCGGATCGGGGGTCAGGAAGCGCCCATCACCCCGGTTCGCGCACGGTCGCTCTCACACGCCGACGGCTCCGTCGATGCCCTCGCGGATCAGGTCGGCGTGGCCGTTGTGCCGCGCGTACTCCTGGACCAGGTGCATGAGGACGCGGCCCAGCGAGTACTCGTCCCCCGATCGGCGGTCGACTCCGGTCACGTCGAGCGACGCCGCCGCGAGCTCGATCCGGCGGGCATGCGCGATCTCGACCTCGCACGCAGCGAACGCCTCGGCGCGGGTGGCGCCGACATCGTCGTAGGCCGCCGAGGAGTCGCCGTCGGACGACCACACGAGCGGCACGTCCTGCCCGTCGAGCACCCGGCGGAACCAGGACCGCTCCACCTCGGCCATGTGCCGCACCATGCCGAGCAGCGACAGGGACGACGGCGTCGTCCGGCGGCGCAGGTCGCCGTCCGACAACCCGGCGCGCTTGAGCGCGAGGGTCTCCCGGTGGAAGTCGAGGTAGGCGCGCAGCGTCTCCCGCTCGCCGCCGGCCTTCGGGACGTCGGTCCGGTCGGCGATCAGTGGACGGCCTCCATGGCCCGCCAGCGGGCCAGGTTGTAGCGGGCGTCGACCAGTGCGTCGTGCGTGCCGGCCGGCTTCGGCGGCAGCTCGGGGCGGCCCCGGTCGTCCCACCGCTGGCGCAGCTCCCGGGTGAAGCGCGGGATCGGCCGGGGCAGGGCCGGCATGGCGCCCCAGAGCTGGCACAGCGCGACGTGGTCGTAGGCGGCGAACCACGCCCACAGCTCGATCTCCTCACCGGGGCCGGTCAGGAACGCCAGTAGGTCGTCGCGGATCCGCTCCCGGCTGCGCCAGGCCTTGTCCGCCGGGGGCGGCAGCTGATCGAGCACGTTGCGCCGCACCCACGGGATCGCCCGGTCGGGGTCGAACTGGGTGCTGACGGCGTAGAACTCGCGGCCGGTCTCGTCGACGACGCCGATGGAGACGAGGTCGATGGTGGTGCCGTCTTCGATGAACTCGGTGTCGTAGAAGAAGCGCCGCACGCGCACCACCGTAGGTCGGGTTAGGTTGCCGCCCATGCCGGTACTGGCCATTGACGCGGGGACGACGGGGGTGACCGCGCTCGTCGTGGGCGAGGAGGGCGAGATCCGGGCCCGCGGTTACCGCGAGTTCGCGCAGCTGTTCCCGCGACCGGGCTGGGTCGAGCACGAGCCGGACGACATCTGGACCGCGACGGTCGCCGCCTGCCGGCAGGCCCTGGCCGGCACCGACGCCGCCCCCACCTGCGTCGGCATCACCGACCAGCGGGAGACCGCCGTCATCTGGGACCGCCGCACCCTGCGCTCCCCCCGTCCGGCGATCGTGTGGCAGGACCGGCGCACCACCGGCATCTGCGACCGGCTGCGCGCCGACGGGGTCGAGCCGCGGGTCGCCGAGCGCACCGGGCTGCGGCTGGACCCCTACTTCACCGGCACCAAGTTCGCCTGGCTCGCCGAGCACGAGCCGCAGCTCTGGGCCGGCGTGCGGGACGGCGCGCTGGCACTGGGCACCGTCGACTCCTACGTGATCGCCCGGCTCACCGGCGGTGCGGCCCACGTCACGGACCCGAGCAACGCCAGTCGCACGCTGCTCTACGACCTGGAGGAGGGCGCCTGGTCCGACGAGCTGTGCGACCTGTTCGACGTCCCCCGGTCGGCGCTGCCGGAGGTGGTGCCGAGCTCCGGCGTCGTCGGCACCACCGATCCCGACGCCTTCCTCGGCCTCTCCCTGCCGATCGCCGGCATCGCCGGAGATCAGCAATCCGCCCTGTTCGGGCAGGCGTGCTACTCCCCCGGCACCAGCAAGTGCACCTACGGCACCGGGTCCTTCGTGCTCACCAACACCGGGACGGCGCCGGTGCGCTCCGATGCCGGCCTGCTCACCACCGTGGCCTGGGACCTCGGCGACGGGCTGGTCTACGCCCTCGAGGGCGCGATCTTCGTGACCGGCGCCGCGGTGCAGTGGCTGCGCGACGGGCTGGGCCTGATCGACTCCGCGGGCGAGATCGAGGGGCTGGCCCGCACCGTGCCCGACTCCGGCGACGTCGTCTTCGTGCCCGCCCTGACCGGGCTGGGCGCCCCGGACTGGGACCCGCACGCCCGTGGCGCCATCGTCGGCATCACCCGTGGCACCACCCGCGCGCACCTGGCCCGGGCCACGCTGGAGGCGATCGCGTTCGAGGTGCGCGACGTCGTCGACGTCATGGTGGACGAGGCCGGACTGGAGGTCCCGGAGCTGTCGGCCGACGGCGGCGCCAGCGCCAACGACCTGCTCCTGCAGCTTCAGGCCGACCAGCTCGGCGTCCCGGTCCGCCGTCCCGTCGTCACCGAGACGACGGCGCTGGGCGCGGCCTTCCTCGCCGGGCTGGGCACCGGCGTCTGGAGCTCGACCGACGAGCTCGCGCAGACCTGGGCGCTGGACCGGCGCTTCGAACCCGAGCCGGGACGGCGGGACGACGGCCGGCACGACCGCTGGCGCGACGCCGTCCGTCGGGCCGGCGGCTGGACCGCCAGTTGATCATCGTCTCCACGCACGGCAACACGCCGCCCACCGGCGCGTCGACGTGCACGCGGACGATGATCAACATCGGAAGGGCCAGGGCCGGTCAGGCCGCGGGCTCGTCCTTCGTCCGCGCGCCCACGGAGTTGCGGCCGAACTCTCGGCCGTTCAGCGCGGCGATGTCGCGCTCTAGCTGCGGCACCCGCTTGGCCGAGACGGCCAGCGCGACCTTCTCCGCCAGTACCCCGGTGACCAGCTGGCGCAGCGCCGAGACGACGGCGACCGACCCGGGCACGAACACGCGGCGGCCGCGGGTCTCCAGGTTGTCGACGAGCGCCTGCGCGCAGGTCTCGACCGAGGTGAACGCGCCCAGCGGGCCGGGCAGTTGCTTGCGCGTGGCCTTGAAGGTGGGCAGCGACTCCTCGGTGTCCCGGACCAGGTCGGTGTCGATCCAGGTCGGGTGTGCGCTGGCCACGGTGACACCACGGTGGGCGACCTCGAGCCGAAGTGCGTCGCCGAACCGCTCCAGACCCGCCTTGGCCGCGCAGTAGGCGCTCATCCCCGGCAGCACGGTGAAGGCCGCCGCCGAGCTGATGAGCAGCACGTGGCCCTTCCGCTCGAGGATCGCCGGCAGCGCGGCGTGGGCGGTGAGCATCGCCCCGGTCAGGTTGACCTCGATGGTGCGGGCCAGCGAGTGCGCCGACGCCGTCGCCACCGTGGTGAGCGGGGCGATCCCGGCGTTGGCGACGACGACGTCGAGGCCGCCGAAGGTCTCCACCGTGCGCCGCACGGCGGCCTCGAGCGCCGCCGGGTCGGTGACGTCGGCCTCGACCCACAGGTGCTCCGGGCCCAGCTCGTCGGCCACCGCGGTGAGCCGCTCGGGCTCCAGCCCGACCAGGGCCACCCGGGCACCGCGCCCGGCGGCCTTGCGCGCCAGCTCCGCGCCGATGCCGCGCGCCGCGCCGGTGATCAGCACCGATCGGCCGGTCAGAGACGTGCGGGGTCGCTGCCTGCGCAGAGCCATGGGGCGCTCCTCGGGTCCGGGTGGTCTGAGTTGAGCACTGCTCAGTCGCCGTTGTAGCTTGTTGAGCGTTGCTCAGCAAGCCGGGACCCCGCGAAGGAGCTGAACGGTGACCAGCACGCTCGAGACCTCGCCCGAGCCTGTCCGCACCGGGGCGCGGCCCGTTCGCGAGGTGCGCGTGGCGATCATCGGGTCGGGCTTCGCGGGGCTCGGCATGGCCATCGCGCTGCGCAGGCGTGGCGAGACCGACTTCGTCGTCCTCGAGCGGGCGCACGACGTCGGCGGTACCTGGCGGGACAACACCTATCCCGGCGCAGCCTGCGACGTGCAGTCGAACCTGTACTCCTTCTCCTTCGCGCCGAACCCCGACTGGGGCCGGTCGTACTCCGAGCAGCCCGAGATCCAGGCCTACCTCCAGCGCGTGGCGGACCGCTTCGGCATCCGGCAGCACTGCGAGTTCGGCGCCGACGTCTCCTCCGCCCGGTGGGACGACGCCGCGCGACGCTGGCACGTCCGCACGTCGGCCGGGGAGTTCCGCGCCCAGGTCCTCGTGTCGGCCGCAGGCGCGCTGGCCGACCCCACCTATCCCGACATCGCCGGACTGGACACCTTCGCCGGAACGGTCATGCACTCGGCCCGCTGGGACGCCTTCCACGACCTCACCGGCGAACGCGTCGCGGTCGTCGGCACCGGCGCATCGGCGATCCAGGTCGTGCCGGCCATCCAGCCGATCGTCGACACCATCACCGTCTACCAGCGCACTCCGGCGTGGGTGGTGCCCCGCACCGACCACCCGGTGAAGCCGTGGCTGCGGCGCATGTACCGGTTCGTGCCGGGCCTGCAGAAGGCCATCCGTGGCGCGCTGTACCTGTTGCGCGAGTTTCTCGTCATCGGAATGGCCAAGCAGCGGCGCTTCCTCAAGCCGGTGGGCGCGCTGGCCCGGGCCCATCTGCACCGGCAGGTCCGCGACCCCAAGCTGCGCAAGGCCCTGACTCCCGACTACACGATCGGCTGCAAGCGCATCCTGATCAGCAACGACTACTTCCCGGCGGTCGCCGCGCCCAACGCCGAGCTGGTGACGGCCGGCATCGCGGAGGTGCGCCCGCACTCGATCGTGAGCCGGGACGGGATCGAGCGGCCGACCGACACGATCGTGCTGGCCACGGGCTTCCACGTCACCGACCTGCCGATCGCCGAGCGGATCTGCGGCCGCGACGGCCGCAGCCTCGCCGAGGTCTGGTCCGAGGGCATGGTGAGCAACCGCAGCGCCACCGTGGCCGGCTTCCCCAACCTGTTCCTGCTGGTCGGGCCCAACGTCGGCGTCGGGCACACCTCGATGGTCTACATGATCGAGTCGCAGGTCGCCTACGTCGACGACGCGCTGATGACCATGGACGCCGAGGGCCTGGAGGTCCTGGAGACCACGCCGGAGGCACAGCAGGCCTACCGCAACCTCATCGCGAAGAAGTCCGAGGGCACCGTGTGGCTGGCCGGCGGCTGCGCCAGCTGGTACCTGGACAAGCACGGGCACAACACGACGCTCTGGCCGGACTTCACGTTCAAGTTCCGCAAGCTCACCCGGAAGCTTGACCGGGAGAACTACATCGGCATCCCCGCCGGCGCCGACCGTCCGGAGGAAGCGGCGTGAGCACCCCCGCAGTCCTCCGCCGGATCGCGGCGGTCCCCACCCCCGACGGCGCCGTCCTGCACGCAGTGGTCGACGGCCCCGACGACGCGCCGGTCACCGTCGTCCTCGCGCACGGCTGGACGCTGGCCCAGGCCGCCTGGGACGACGTCGCCGAGCTGCTCCTGGCGCGCGCCGCCGAGGGCGAGCTGCGCCTGATCCGCTACGACCAGCGTGGTCACGGCCGGTCGACCTGGGGCCGGTACGCCGACGACGTGGGCGAGCTGAGCATCGACCAGCTCGGTGCCAACCTCGGCGACGTGCTCGACGCGCTGGCACCGACCGGCCCGGTGGTGCTGGCCGGGCACTCGATGGGCGGGATGACGATCATGTGCCTGGCCGCGGCCCGGCCGGAGCTGCTGGGCGACCGGGTCCGCGGCGTCGCCCTCGTGTCGACCGCGGCGGGCGACCTCGCAC
>JALYMS010000396.1 GCA_030773535.1 Actinomycetota bacterium
GGGGTCCTCCCCGCCTTCTCCGCCGCGAGGGCGAGTGCGCCGATCCGGCGGCAACTCGACGTCCCGCCCGTGGCTGCGCAGCATCGCCCACCCGAACCGCGCGAACGTGACCCGGCTGAGCCGCGCGGGCTTCTCCCCGGTCGGCGGAGCCAGCTGCCGCTCGTACAGCGCCGCAAGCTTCGTCCCGCTGGTCAGCCGGGCGCTCACCACCGAGCGGCGGACGTGCCGACGACGAGATCGGCGTCGCTCAGGTCGATACCGGACTCCGCCAGGCCGGCGAGGAGACGATCTCCCATGCGATGCCGGTGACTCCCCCGGCACCGAGGACCAGGGCGGTCCGCTGGTCGCCCACGGCTCTATCGTCCCATCCAGACCCGGCCCGGCCGCGGAGTCCGCGGCCCGCCGGCGACTGACCCGAACGAGTGCGGCGCCGCGCGCGCGGCGGGATCGCTCACTATGGTCCGACGGTGGACAGCGAGCGGGACGGTGCGTACATCGAACACACCGGCGTCCAACTGGCCCACGTGGAGGCCTCCCCGACCAAGCAGGTGACGCAGCGGCTGTTCTTCGCCCTGGTGGTCTTCGTGGTCACGGTGGCCCTGGTCTACTTCGACCGGGACGGGTACCGCGACCTGGACGAACTCGGCGAGGTCTCGCTGCTCGATGCCGCGTACTACGCCACGGTCACGCTCTCCACGACCGGGTACGGGGACATCACCCCGGTGACCGACCAGGCCCGACTCATCAATCTGGCGATCATCACCCCGCTGCGCGTGCTGTTCCTGATCGTGCTCATCGGTACGACCCTGGAGGCGCTCACCACGCGCACGCGGGAGGAGTTCCGGATCCGACGTTGGAGGTCTCGCTTGCGCCAGCACGTGCTCGTGTGCGGCTACGGCACGAAGGGTCGCAGTGCGATCAAGTCCCTGGAGGCCAACGGGGTGCCGGCGGACCACATCGTGGTGGTCGACCCCGACGCGCGGGCGGTCGAGGAGGCCAACTCCCTCGGATTGCACGGCATCGTCGGCGACGCCGGACGCACCGACGTCCTGCGCCGCGCGCACGTCGAACGTGCCCGCGCGGTCATCGTCGCGGCGAACCGGGACGACGCCGCCGTCCTCATCACGCTCACCGTCCGGCAGCTCAACCCGAGCGTGCCGATCACGACCAGCGTGCGGGAAGAGGAGAACGCGAACCTGCTGCGGCAGTCCGGCGCGGACATGGTCATCACCACGTCGGCCACGGCCGGGCGGTTGCTGGGCCTGTCGACCAACAGCCCCCGCGTGGTCGCGGTCGTCGAGGACCTCGTGACCGGCGGCCAGGGACTGGACCTGCACCAGCGGACCGTGACCTCCAGCGAGGTGGGACTCGGTCCCCGCTCGCTGCGCGACATCGTGCTGTCGGTCACCCGGGGCGGGCGCACGCTGCGCTTCGACGACCCCCTCATCGGCACCCTCCAGCCCGAGGACGTACTCGTCGTCGTCCGCTCGAACTGAGGACTAGCGCCGGACCCAGGTGCCGGTGGGTTCGCCGCGCCCCCGCAGCACGACGTCCTCGCCGCGGACCCAGTGCTCCCGCTCCGCCGCGTCGGCGGCGAGCACGGTCGGCTCGCTGGCCATCGCCCGCCCAGGATGGTCCTTGGCGAGGTCGGTGAGCCGCGCCGCCTCGTTCACCGGGTCGCCGATCACCGTGTACTCCAGCCGGCTCGCGGCGCCCACCTGCCCGGCCCACACGCGACCGCAGGCCACGCCGATGCCGACGTCGACCTCGCCGGCGGCAGCGACGGCGTCGCAGATGCGGCGCGCCGCCCGCAGAGCCGCGCCGGCGGGGCCCTCGTGGTCGGCCGGGGCGCCGAACAGGCACAGCGCCGCGTCACCCTCGAACTTGTTCACCAGACCGCCCTCCTCCTCCACGGTGTCGACGACCACCTGGAAGAAGCGGTTGAGCAGCCGCACCATCTCCTCCGGCCCGGTGCGCCGGACCAGAGAGGTCGAGCCGGCGATGTCGACGAACAGGGCGGCCACGGTCCGCTCCTCGCCGCCCAGGGACACACCCGTGGCCAGCGCCCGCTGGGCGACCGTCGTCCCCACGTGCCGTCCGAAGAGGTCGCGGAGCCGCTCCCGCTCAGCAAGGCCCGCGGCCATCCGGTTCACGCCTTCCTGGAGGAGGCCGATCTCCCCGGCGTCGTCCACCACGACGGCGACGTCGTAGTCGCCCTGCCCCACCCGCGTGACCACCTGCCGGAGGTCGCGCAGCGGCTGTCCCACCGCGCGGGCGGTGAGCAGGGTGGCGAGCGCACCCACCAGCAGAGCCACCACGACCAGGAAGACCACCGCCGTCGTCCCCGGCCCGTCGGGGTTGCTGGGGTCCAGGTACAGCAGCACGACGCCGAGCATGGGGACGCCGCTGGTGAGCCCCCAGGTCAGGAGCAGGCGCGGGCGGACGCCGAGGGTGAGCTTCCCGGCCGGCGGATGGGCCGCCAGCGCTATCGCCGTGACCGCCCGCGCGGCCCTGGCCACGAGCAGGTAGGTGACACCCGCGGTGACGACGCCGCCCAGCAGGGTCGCGACTGCCGTGCGCAGCCCCACTCTCGGGTCGGGGAAGGCGAAGGCGGCCACGACGCCCACGAGCACGGCGCCGACGAGCCAGATCAGGCCCGCCACGAGGGCGCTGTCCACCGGCAGCCGCAGGGCGTGCCCCGCCTCCTGGCTGGTGGGGTCGCGGCCGGCCATGAGCCAGCGGTTGGTCGCCCGCTGCCGCCGCAATCCGGCCATCGTCCCCACCGGGAAGGCCAGGACCAGGTAGGCCGCCGCGACGAGCAGGACCGGCGTGCGCCCGGTCCGCGCGCTGCCGTCCTCGACGCCCAGGAGCAGGAGGACGACGGTGACGACCCCGACGAGGTTGGCGATGATGACCAGGCCGACGATCGCGGGCACCGCACTGCGTCCGCTGGGTGCCCAGGACGCCAGGACGCCCTCGCGGCGGACCGTCTCGGGTCCGCGCCCGCTCCCCATGCTCAGCGCGCTCACGACCGCGGCCGGCCGGCCTCGTCCGCGATGGGCGTCGTCGTCACTCGATCATGATCGCGGGGAACGCGACCGGCCGCCGTCCCTGTCCCCCTGCCGGGCGACGACGCGGCGCCACTCTGAGCGCCGGCACGAAGGGCTGGCACAGTGCTGGCTGCCGGGGTGCGCGTCGGCGAGGGCTGGAACAGCGTCGATCCCGTCTTCTGACGCCGGTACCCGGCCCGCGTCGGACCGGCCGAAGCGTTTCGACGCCCTGCCCGCCGGCGCTGCGCCGGCATCCGGGGCGGGCCGACCATCCGCAGTGGTGGTGGTCACACCGGTGATAGCGTTCCGGCGTTCCGAGCCGGCTAGCAAACTGTGGAGAGGTCCATTTCATGCGACAGGACGGTTTGATCGGCGACATCTCGGGCCCGGCTCCGGCCAGCCGGGCTGTCCGCCGGTATCGACTGGGTGCCGGCCTGGCAGCCGCCTCGCTCGTGCTCGCCGCGTGCGGCGGCGGCGGAGGTGGCGGTGGTGGCGGCGGCGATGCGGCCGAGGGTTACCCGGACGGCGACATCACGTTCGTCGTGCCGTTCTCGGCCGGCGGCCCGACGGACACGGTCACGCGGCTGGTGGCGGAGCCGATGAGCGAGGAGCTCGGGCAGCCGATCGTCGTCCAGAACGTCGAGGGTGCCGGCGGCACCGTGGCGGCCGGTGAAGTCGCAGCGGCCAACCCGGACGGATACACAGTGCTCATGCACCACATCGGCATGTCGACCGCACCGTCGCTGTACAGCGACCTGCCCTACGACCCGCTGAAGGACTTCAAGAAGGTCGGGCTGGTCACCGAGGTCCCGATGACGATCGTCTCGCGGAAGGATCTCGGGCCCGAGACGCTCGAAGAGTTGGTCGAGTACGTCAAGGACAACGCGGACACGGTCACCCTGGCCAACGCCGGTATCGGCGCTGCTTCCCACCTGTGCGGACTGCTCTTCCAGGAGGCCATCGGCGAGAAGCTCACGGAGGTGCCTTACGAGGGAACCGGGCCGGCCCTGACCGACCTCGTCGGCGGCCAGGTCGACATCATGTGCGACCAGACCACGAACACGACCGGCCAGATCCAGGGCGGCGAAATCAAGGGCTACGCCGTGACCACTCCGGAGCGGGTGGAGTCCCTGCCCGATCTGCCCACCACGGAGGAGGCCGGTCTGGAGGAGCTGCAGGTCGGCGTGTGGCACGGCCTGTACGTCCCGGCAGAGGTGCCCGACGAAATCGTGCAGAAGCTCACAGACGCGCTCCAGGTCGCGCTCAAGGACCAGAACGTGATCGACCAGCTGGCCGACCTCGGCGCCGTGCCGTCCTCCGACGAGGAGGCGACGCCGGAGGGGCTCACCCAGCGGCTCGAAGAGCAGACCCAGCTCTGGCGGCCGATCATCGATAAGGCCGGCGTCGCCGCGAAGTGATGAGCTCCAGCGGTGGGGCGGCGCACGCC
>JALYMS010000397.1 GCA_030773535.1 Actinomycetota bacterium
CGACCTGATGCGCGCCGGCGTCACCGTCGTGGATCCGCAGACCACCTGGGTCGACGTCACGGTGACCGTCGAGGCCGACGCTCTCCTCGAGCCGGGAACCCAGCTGCTCGGGACCACGCGGGTCGCCACCGGGGCCGTGGTCGGCCCGGACAGCACCCTGGTCGACACCGGCGTCGGCGCCGGGGCCTCCGTCGTCCGGTCCCACTGCCTCGGGGCGGCCATCGGACCCGCCGCCACGGTCGGCCCCTTCAGCTACCTGCGGCCCGGCACCGAGCTGGCCCGGGGCGCCAAGGTCGGCGCGTTCGTCGAGACGAAGAACGTCCAGGTCGGCGAGGACTCCAAGGTGCCGCACCTGTCCTACGTCGGCGACGCCACGATCGGCCGCGGCGCCAACATCGGGGCGGCCACCGTCTTCGTCAACTACGACGGCGTGGCCAAGCACCACACGACGGTCGGCGACCACGTGCGCGTCGGTTCGGACACCATGCTGGTGGCGCCGGTGACGGTGGGGGACGGCGCCTACACCGCGGCGGGCTCCGTGATCACCTCCGACGTCCCCCCGGGGGCGATGGCCGTCTCGCGGGCGCCGCAGCGAAATGTGGCAGGCTGGGTACGGCGCCGACGGCCCGGATCGCCCGCGGCCCGAGCCGCCGAGGCCGCCGGGCAGGGGTCCGGGCACGAACCGTCCCAGGCCCCCTCGAACGACTCCGACCAGTAGGGACGACGAGCCGATGAGCGTGATCCGGCAGGCCAGCAAGAGCCTGATGCTCTTCTCCGGTCGGGCCTATCCGGAACTGGCCGCGGAGATCGGCGGGCACCTCGGCGTCACGCCGACGCCCACAGCCGCCTACGAGTTCGCCAACGGCGAGCTGTTCGTGCGGTTCGAGGACTCGGTCCGTGGCTGCGACGCCTTCGTGGTGCAGAGCCACACCGCCCCGATCAACACCTGGCTCATGGAGCAGCTGCTGATGGTCGACGCGCTCAAGCGCGCGTCGGCCAAGCGGATCACCGTCGTCGCCCCGTTCTTCCCCTACGCCCGGCAGGACAAGAAGCACCGCGGCCGGGAGCCCATCTCCGCGCGCCTGGTCGCCGACATGTTCAAGACCGCCGGCGCCGACCGGCTGATGACCGTCGACCTGCACACCGCCCAGATCCAGGGCTTCTTCGACGGCCCGGTCGACCACCTCTTCGCCCTCGACCTGCTGGTCGACCACGTCTGCTCCCGCTGGGGCGACCGCGACATCACCGTCGTCTCCCCGGACTCCGGACGTGTCCGCGTCGCCGAGCGGTGGACCGACAAGCTCGGCGGCGTCCCGCTGGCCTTCATCCACAAGACCCGTGACCCGATGCGGCCCAACGAGGTCAAGGCCAACCGCGTGGTCGGCGATGTCGAGGGCCGGCTCTGCATCCTGGTCGACGACATGATCGACACCGGCGGCACCATCGTGAAGGCCGCCGAGACCCTGTTCGCGGCCGGCGCGGCCGACGTCATCGTCACGGCGACGCACGGCGTCCTCTCCGGCGAGGCCGTCGACCGGCTCAAGAACAGCCAGGTGACCGAAGTCATCGTCACCAACACGCTGCCCATCGAGCCCGAGCGCCACTTCGACAAGCTGACCGTCCTGTCGATCGCGCCCCTGCTGGCCCGCGCGATCAAGGAGGTCTTCGAGGACGGCTCGGTGACGAGCCTCTTCGACGGCAATAGTTGAGCTATGACATTCCGGTCCTCCGGACCGAACCGCGACCAGGTGCCGTCCCCCTGGTGCGCTGAGCCGCTACGTCGCTCGATCGCGGGAGCCTCCGGCCCCCACTTCCTCACGACCCGGTGGTTGCGTCGCGTATCCTCTTCCACAGCCCGGCGAGGGAGTGGTTTGTCTGCTCCGTGATCGACGTGCGTCTGCCCTCAGGGGTGTGCCGCGCTCGTGCGCCGGCCCGCAGACCCGATCCACCTCTTGAGGAGCACACCCACCGTGGCTGATTTCCGCCTCGAAGCAGAGCCCCGCACCGAGTTCGGCAAGGGCAGCGCCCGCCGCGACCGGCGCGCCGGCCGCGTCCCCGCCGTCCTGTACGGCCACGGTCAGGACGTCGTCCACCTGTCGCTGCCGGCCCGCGAGTTCGCCGCGGCGCTGCGCAACGGCGGCGGCAACGCTCTGCTGACGATCGTGCTCGACGGCAAGGAGCAGCTGGCGCTGACCAAGGCCGTCCAGCGCGACCCGCTGACCCGCCAGCACAAGCACGCCGACCTGCTGCTGGTCCGCCGCGGTGAGAGGACGACCGTCGACGTCCCGATCGTCGTGGTCGGTGAAGTCGCCGCGGACACGATCCCCAACCACCAGCTGAACACGGTGCAGATCGAGGCCGACGCCACGAGGCTGCCGGACACCATCGAGGTCGACGTCACCGGCCGATCCTCGGGCCAGAACATCACCGCCGGTGACCTCGTCCTGCCGAGCGGCGCCACGCTGATCACCGACGCCGAGGCCCTGGTCATCGGCTTCCTCGGCGCCCCGACCGCCGAGGCGCTGGAGGCCGAACTCGCCGAGGCCGAGGCCGAGGCCGGGATCGAGCGCGAGGAGTCCGACGCCTCCGCCGAGGGCGTGGGCGAGGGCGACGTCGTCCCGGAGCCGTCGGCCCAGGGCAGCGGCGAGTCGATGGACTCCGCCGAGAAGTCCGCTCAGAACGACTGAGGCCCCCGCTGAACGGCAGCACGACCCCCGGGGGCGCCGGCAGTGCCGGCGCCCCCTGGGCCGCCGCCGGCGGGGCGCCCGAGGGTCCGTTCCTCGTCGTCGGGCTGGGCAACCCGGGCCCCGGGTACGCCGGCAACCGCCACAACGTGGGAGCGATGGTCCTCGAGGAACTCGCTGCCCGGGCGGGGATCCGGCTGTCCCCCGGCAAGGGTGCCCGGGCCCGGGCCGTAGCCGGCGAGGGCAGGCTCGCCGGGCGTCGCGTCGTCCTGGCGCGACCGCTCACGTACATGAACGAGTCCGGCGGGCCGGTACGGGGCCTGCTCGACTACCACTCCCTGCCGGCGGAGAACCTCGTCGTCCTGCACGACGAACTCGACATCGACTTCGGCGTCGTCCGTCTCAAGCGGGGCGGCGGCGAAGGCGGGCACAACGGTCTGCGGTCGATCTCCCGCAGCACCGGAACCAAGGAGTACCTGAGGGTGCGCCTGGGTATCGGACGTCCACCTGGTCGTCAAGATCCGGCCGATTTCGTCCTGAAGGACTTCTCGGCGACCGAACGGAAGACGTTGGACCTCCTCGTGGCCGAGGCGGTCGACGCCACGGAGCTGCTCTTGGAGCGCGGCCTCGAGGCGGCGCAGAACCAGGTGCACGTCCGGGAATAACTGCCGCGTCGGCAGCCCTGACCCTGGTGAGCACACGCAGCGTCACGGGGTCACCTGATAGTGGCTGGTCGTGGCCATCCAGGTTGACTCTC
>JALYMS010000398.1 GCA_030773535.1 Actinomycetota bacterium
GCTGCGCGGCACCTACGCCGGGGTCGCCCACCCGGCCACCGTCGAGTACCTGACCGACCTCGGCATCACCGCCATCGAGCTCCTGCCCGTGCACCAGTTCGTGCAGGACGACACCCTGCAGCAGAAGGGCCTGCGCAACTACTGGGGCTACAACTCCATCGGCTTCTTCGCGCCGCACAACGAGTACGCCAGCGACCTCACCGCCGGCCAGCAGGTGCAGGAGTTCAAGGGGATGGTCCGGGCCCTCCACGAGGCGGGCATCGAAGTCATCCTCGACGTGGTCTACAACCACACCGCCGAGGGCAACCACATGGGCCCGACGCTGTCGTTCCGCGGCATCGACAACCGCACGTACTACAAGCTCGTCGAGGGCGACGAGCAGTACTACATGGACTTCACCGGCACCGGGAACACCCTCAACGTCCGGACGCCGCAGTCACTGCAGCTCATCATGGACTCGCTGCGCTACTGGGTCACCGAGATGCACGTCGACGGTTTCCGCTTCGACCTCGCCTCGGCCCTGGCCCGGGAGCTGCACTCGGTCGACCGGCTCGCGGCCTTCTTCGACCTGGTGCACCAGGACCCGATCGTCAGCCAGGTGAAGCTCATCGCCGAGCCGTGGGACGTGGGCGAGGGCGGCTACCAGGTGGGTAACTTTCCCGCCCTGTGGACCGAGTGGAACGGCAAGTACCGCGACACCGTGCGCGACTTCTGGCGGGGCGAGGGCGGCACCGTCGGCGAGTTCGCCGACCGGATCTCCGGTTCGGCCGACCTGTACCAGCACTCGGGACGGCGTCCGGTGGCCAGCATCAACTTCGTCACCGCCCACGACGGCTTCACGCTCAACGACCTGGTCTCCTACAACGAGAAGCACAACGAGGCCAACGGCGAGGGCAACAACGACGGGGAGAGCCACAACCGCAGCTGGAACTGTGGCGTGGAGGGTCCGACGAACAAGAGGCTGGTCCTCCAGTTGCGCGCTCAGCAGCGGCGCAACTTCATCGCCACGCTGATGCTCAGCCAGGGCGTGCCGATGCTCCTGCACGGCGACGAGCTGGGCCGCAGCCAGGGCGGCAACAACAACGGGTACTGCCAGGACTCCCCGCTCACCTGGATCGACTGGGAGAACGTCGACCAGGGGCTGCTGGAGTTCACCAAGAAGGTCACCAAGCTGCGCACCGACCACCCGACCTTCCGCCGCCGCCGGTTCTTCCACGGCCGGCCGGTCCGTCGTGGGCAGGGCGAGCCGGTGGCCGACATCGACTGGCTCACCCCCGAGGGCGACCAGATGCACGACGACGACTGGGACGTCGGCTACGCCAAGTCGCTGGCGGTGTACTTGAACGGTCTGGGGATCCGCGAGACCGACGAGCGCGGCGAGCACGTCAAGGACGACCACTTCTACCTGGCGTACAACGCCTCGCACGAGGCCATCGACTTCACGCTGCCCAGCGACGACTACGCCCAGTCCTGGACGACGGTCCTGGACACGGCCGACACGGGTCAGGTCGAGCCGGTGGAGGTCAAGCCGGGCGAGAGCGTGACCGTGCAGGGTCGTTCCGTCGTCGTCCTGACGAGCCCGGCGCTGTGAGCGGTCCCGACGTGGCTTCCGGCGGCGACCGCCGGCGGGAGGTGCCCGCGGCCACCTACCGGCTGCAGGTGCACTCCGGCTTCCGGTTGCAGGACGCCGCCGAGGTGGCCGGCTACCTCGCGGACCTCGGGGTGACCCACGCCTACTCGTCCCCCCTGCTGCGCTCGGCGGAGGGCAGCACCCATGGCTACGACACCGTCGACCACGCGCACATCGACGAGGCGCGCGGCGGCCGGGCCGGCTTCGACGAGTTCGTCGCCGCCCTGCACGAGCACGGGCTCGGGCTGGTCTTGGACCTGGTGCCCAACCACATGGGCGTGGACGACCCTGCGGCCGCACCGTGGTGGTGGGACGTCCTGCAGCACGGCCGGGACAGCGCCCACGCCGCCGCCTTCGACGTCGACTGGGACTTCGGCGGCGGCAAGATCCGCATCCCGGTCCTGGGCTCGGCGGACGACGTCGCGAAGCTGGAGATCGTCGGCGGGGCGGGTGGGGACGGTACGGACGGGGAGCTGCGGTACTACGACAACCGCTTCCCGATCGCGCCCGGCACGGAGCAGGGCACGCCGCAGGAGGTCCACGCCCGGCAGCACTACGAGCTCGTCGACTGGCGGCGGGCGGATTCCGACCTGAACTACCGCCGGTTCTTCGCCATCAACACCCTCGCAGGCCTGCGCGTGGAGGATCCGGCGATCTTCGACGCCACCCACGAGCTGGTCCTCGAGCTGGTGCGGAGCGGCGCCGTCGACGGGCTGCGGATCGACCACCCCGACGGCCTGGCCGACCCCAAGGGCTACCTGGACCGCCTCGCAGAGGCGTCGGGGAACCGGTGGACCGTCGTGGAGAAGATCCTCGAGCCCGGCGAGGACCTGCCGGACTCGTGGGCCACGGCCGGGACCACCGGCTACGACGCGCTATCCGAGGTGGACGACGTCCTCGTGGACCCGGCCGGTGAGCCGGCGCTGACCGCGCTGGACACCGAGCTGGCCGGCAAGGCGGTGGACTACGCGCAGCTGGTGCACGACTGCAAGCGCGAGGTGACCGACGGCATGCTCGGCTCGGAGGTGGCCCG
>JALYMS010000399.1 GCA_030773535.1 Actinomycetota bacterium
GAGCAAGCCAGCATGATCCGCCGCTACATCGCCTGGCGGAACCGGCACGCCACCGATCCCAACCTCCGCAAGGTCGTCCGCCGAGCCGAAACCATCAAGAGGGCGAAGGTTGCCTGACCCGGCACTAGCTCGCGGGAGAGCAACCGGCGTACTGCCCTTGCCCTGCCGCTCGAGATGCCGTGTCAGCCGTGTGACCCGCCGGACGCCGCCGTATGAGTTCGAGTAACGGCGAAGCACCTCCACCACCCCTGTTATTTCAAGAGCCCCGGTCGGGTCACCGACCGGGGCTCTCGTGCGTCCAGGACCGCCAGCGGGAGCGCGCCCGTACGGCCGCAGCGCGCTTGGAGCGGAACGGTCAGATCTCCTCCTCGAACACGGTCTCGCGCTTGCGACGGATCGCCGGCAGCACCGCGATCACGAAAGCGATCACCGCGAGAATCAGCAGGGTCAGCGAGATCGGCCGGGTGAGGAAGACGGTCGCGTCACCCTGCGAGATGGTGAGCGCGCGGCGGAGGTACTTCTCCAGCAAGGGGCCCAGGACGAAGCCAAGGAGCAGCGGCGCCGGCTCGCAGCCGAGCTTGACCAGGAAGTACCCCAGGATGCCGAAGAAGGCGATCGCGTACACGTAGTACGCGTTGAGGCCGATCGAGTAGGTGCCGATGGCGCCGAAGGCGATGATCGCTGGGAACAGCACCCGGTAGGGGATGGTCAGCATCTTCACCCACAGGCCGATGAGGGGAAGATTGAGCAGCACCAGGAAGAAGTTCCCGATCCACATCGACACGATCAGGCCCCACACCAGTTCCGGCTCGTCGGTGATGACGTTGGGGCCGGGGACGATGCCCTGGATGATGAAGGCGCCGATCAGCAGCGCCATGATCGAGTTGGCTGGGATGCCCAGGGTGAGCAACGGGATGAAGGAGGTCTGAGCGGCGGCGTTGTTGGCCGATTCCGGCCCGGCGACGCCTTCGATGGCGCCCTTCCCGAACTCCTCCGGATGCTTGGAGACGCGCTTCTCCATGGAGTAGGAGACGAACGACGCGAGCACGTGGCCGGCACCGGGGAGGACGCCCAGGGCGGCGCCCAGACCCGTGCCGCGCAGCACCGGAGCGGTGATCCTGCGGAAGTCCGCCTTGGACAGCAGGAGGTTCTTGACCTTCTTCACCATGACGGTGCGCGTCGTCTCGTTCTCCAGGTTCCGGAGGATCTCGGCGATGCCGAAGAGTCCGACGGCCAGGGAGACGAAGTTGAGGCCGCTGTAGAGCTCGCGGAGACCGAAGGTGAAGCGGGGCGTGCCCGTGCCGATGTCCTGGCCGACCGTGCCCAGCAGCAGTCCGAGGACGATCATCGCGAGCGCCTTGACGGTCGAGCCGCTCGCCAGCGTGATCGAGGCGATCAGGCCCAGCACCACCAGCGAGAAGTACTCCGCCGGTCCGAAGGAGAGGGCCGCCCGGGAGATGGGCACGGCGAACAGGGCCAGCACAATCGTGCCCACCGTGCCGGCGAAGAACGAGCCGAGCGCGGCCGTGGCCAGCGCCGGTCCGGCACGCCCGCGTTTCGCCATCTCGTGGCCGTCGAGCGCGGTGACCGCCGCCGAGGACTCACCTGGGAGATTGATCAGGATGGCGGTGGTGGACCCGCCGTACTGAGCGCCGTAGTAGATGCCGGCCAACATGATCAGCGACGTGACCGGCTCGAAGCCGAAGGTGATCGGCAGGAGCATGGCCATGGTCGCGGTCGGCCCGATGCCGGGCAGGACGCCCACGGCGGTGCCCAGGGCCACGCCGATGAAGGCGAAGAGGAGGTTGGTCGGCGTGAACGCCGTCGCGAAGCCGAGGCTGAGATTCCCGAAAAGATCGCCCATCGTCCCGCTACCCCTGCAGCCAGGGGCCGAAGTACGGCAGCCGGAGCTGGAGGACGACCACAAAGATCAGCACGCTGAGGGCGGTGAGGCTCGCGGCGATGATGAGGGCGGGGATCGGGCGCGCCCGGCGTCCCGCCATCGCCGCCAGGAACACTGACACCAGCAGCGCGGGGACCAGGCCGAGTCCCCGTACGGTGAACCCGAAGAAGAGCAGGGCGGCCACCAGCAGCGCGGCCGCCTTCAACGGGACGGGCCCGAGGTCGTCGCCCTCGCCGGCGACAAACGCCTTGACGGCGATGATCACCCCGAGCACGACGAGCGCGGCACCCAGTACGAGGGGGAAGAACCCGGGCCCCATGCGCAACAGGGTGCCGAGCTCGTAGGTGGTCGAGGTGATCGCGAACGCCAGCCCGAAGGCTATGAACGTCCCGCCCGCCAGCAAATCCTTGCGTGCGCCGCGCATGTTCAACGGTTGGGATGCCTCACCGGTAGAGGAACGCGGTGGGGCGGCGTGCGCCGCCCCAC